>NZ_JAIUMC010000005.1 GCF_022565775.1 Natronospirillum sp. | reverse complement strand
TGACAGCTCGACTCCGCACATCCCTGTGCGGAGACGGTCTGCGGCTCAGGGCACCACCGCCCAGCGGCCGCACCTCTGGAAGCAGGCTCGATACTGTAGGCCAGCGACGTCAGTCGCGCTCGGCGGCGCAGCCGCCCTTTGAAGGGGCCTACCGCCCCTGCGGCAGCATGAACAGCATCGGAGGTCGGCCTTCGTAGACACCAAAGGAGGCTGTGGCCTGCGGCCCGCTGAACTGCCCCTTGTCATCCTCTCCCAGATCGTCATCCAGGCCGTAGGGCCAGGGAAACTGCAGGTACAGCGGCACGGTCGTCCCGCGAATGCGCGCCCGCACCGGAGTCGCGCCGCTGTAATCGGCCAGCAATTCCGCCTCGCCCCCGTTCAATGCGCCCGGCAGTGTGACGGATACGCCGCCGAGTGCATTCCCCTCTGCATCCAGTGCCTCGAACTGGCCGGCATCCAGGTCGGGTAATGCACCGGTGGCATCACTGGCCTCACTTTGCGCTGCAGTGTGGGTCTGGAACTGGTTGCCGTCCCAAAACTCCAGCGTCAATGGCAGGCGCAGGGTGCGGTTGACCGGGCCCTGAGTCGGACGCAGGCGCAGGCGACCGTAGATCAAGTCCAGGCCCTGAGGGTTCAGGTCAGACAGGGTGTAGGGCAGGCAGGTACTGTCGGCATCGGCATAACAGACGCCGTCGTCATCCTGCAGTGCTGACGCCGCCAATTGCAGCGACAGTTGCAGCGTCTGCGGCGCCTGGTCGGCATCGGGGTTCACGATTTTTTCGATGCGCAGTGTCGTGCTCGGCTCGACAAACAGCTGGGTCAGCCAGGGGTCGTCGGCATCGGCTTCATAGATAACCTGGGGCTCGTCCGGTTCCACAAACCCGCCGGCATCCCCGGTATTACTCAGGCTGGCTTCACCGCTGCCGGCACTGGCCAGCGATGCCAGGTCATTCTGATAGTTTTCCGTGACGCTGCCGGAGAAGGGGACTGCCGGATCGGCCCGCCAGCCGCGCGGCGTCAGCAGGACGCCGGTTCTGTCGGTCTGGCTGAGTCCGAAGGGCTGGCCCTGGTAGATGAACGAGCCGGTATTCTGTGACACCACCCCACCGCTCAGAGTCTGCAGTTCAAATTCTGCGGGAATGAAGCGGCCGATATCGGTCTCCGTGCTGATCAGATCGACACCGCCCAGGAAGGCTTCTATCCGGGCCTGGGCGCGCACAATGCCGACCTCGTTGAAGCGCAGTGGTGGCGCCGTGTCGGTCATGCGGATAACACCCGGGTCACCGGCAACGGGCTCCCAGTGGCTGGCCTGAGTGCTGTTGCTGCCCGATGCGGTCAGGCTGCCTGCGCCGCCGTTCGGGATCAGAACCGTGCTGTCGTCCCAGTAGACATCAAACAGGCCATCGATGGCACTGAATCCCGGAGTAATCGCGCCGTCTATGTCCACGGCCATGATCTCGGTGGTGAAGGGCTCTCCGGCGCGGGCGAACACAGGCCCGGTGGCAGCACTGGCCTCCGGATTGGAGGCTCCGGCCTGAGTGCGTATCTCCTGCAGTCTTATCTCGGCCGGTCGGCTGCGAATCTGGATACTGCCGGTAATGGCGTTCTGTGGTGCCGGCTCGCCGTCTGCGTCTTCCGGCACATAGCGCAGATTCAGTGTCTGCAGGCCGATATCGGGCGAAAGTAGCCGGAACCCGGTGGTGGCATTGTCATCGACGCTCCAGGCCACGTTCCGCGTGTCTTCTCCACCAATGGTGTTGTCCGGGTTGGGTAGCGGGATGGCCGTGTCGTCGTCCAGTATCCATGACACCTGGTAGCCATCACTGCAGGAGCCCGGGTTGTCGCAAACGGTGCCGGTTTCCACATCGACCGTGGCAGCCGGATCAAACACCGCGGTGCAGACACCGGTATCGGGATCGGTGGTTACCGGGCGGGCAAACAGCTGTTCTCCGGTTTCGCCGGCAATCAGCTCTGCCAGGCCGGTAGCGGCATTGCCTGCGTCGAAAAACTGGAAGCCGGCGTCGCTGAACAGTCGGTCACAGTCGGCCTGTTCTACACCATTGATAAAGCATTTTGGCTGTGCCAATGGCCGGGTGGGCGGGGAGCTGCCACTGACATCAAAGCTGTAGGTGCCTTCGTCCGGGGGCAGGAAGTTGAGCGAGTCACCGCTGGTGAACCCTTCGATCTGGTTCCCGTCAGCCCAGCCACTGGCCGGAACCAGCGTCGCGTTGAATGGCTGCGTGAGCTGTTCGGCACAATCATCGTCCAGGCAGGCTCGAAGCCCGACGGGTGTGAATTCGCAGGTCAGCCCTTCGCTGGTCGGGAAATCGAACTCGAAGTGATTAATCTGCAGATCAACCGGGTTGAGCTCATCGGCGCAGATTTCAAAGGTACCGAATTCATGGATATTGTTGCTGCCGCCAGTGGAGCCGGTCAGTGACAACAGAAAATTGTCCGGTACCGGAGACTGAGAAAAGCCCGGGCTGGCGTCGTTGAGTACATCAAAGTCTTCTATCAGGGTCTGATAACCATTGCCATCCCCCACATCACGCTCGATGCGCAGCACTGTGGTGCCAGTTGTTCGCGAATTGATGGTGACCCGGTAGCGGTGTGGCGTCGTCTCCCCGGTGCCATCCACGCCGGGCGTTAGACTGCTGGTGCCCACCAGGTATTCATAGCCACTTTGACCCTGACCGGCACCGCGCACCGCCACGGCATCAGTGACTGAACCCGGTCCGCCGTTGCGGCCCTCGGTCGGGTTGGAGAAGTTGCCGAACTCGTCCAGCCCAATGCCCAGCCAGCCGCCGGCAAAGCCATTGATGCCGGAGCGGTTGGCATAGCCCAGAGAGCCACCGTAGCCACCTGGCTGCGGCGTCACCTCGGCATCCGACAAGACGATAGTTAGACCATCAGCACCGCTGCCGCCGTAGGCGTAATAGTCGAACTCGAGTTCGACCCGATTCCCGGCGGCTGGAATCAGGCGCTGCAGGGTCGCAGCCGTGGCCTGATTGTTGACCGCCTCAGTCATGCGCAGACGGCCGCTGCCGGCGACCTCGACAATCTGCGGTATGAAATTGCCCAGTGACGTACTGGTCACCCAGTCAGAACCCAGGTCACTCCGATTGAAATTGTCGGAGAAGCAGGTCTGCACTTCATCCTGCGCGGTTTCCTGCTGGCCGAAGAAGTGGAACTGGTTCGGTGCGCTGATGTTGTTGTACTGGGTGCGCAGCCACGGCTGGCTGCGGGCGACGGCGGACATGCGAACTTCATCCACGCCGCCTCTGAAATAGGTTTCGCTATTGCCCTGTTGCTGAGCATGCCCGGATTTGACCGGTTCACTGGTGGCATTCAGTGTGCTGCCGGAGCAGCCTGTGTTGGTAGCCACCTGTTCACCGTTGATATAGGCGCGGGTCGTGGTGCCATCAAAGGTGATGGCGTAGTGCGCCCATTCATCAAGCACTGGCGCTCCACCATCGAACCAGGCTTCGTTGTTGCCACAGGTCACCCCCCAGGTTATCGATGTATTGCTGCGCACTGCAATGCGAAACAGGTAATTGGCGCCCCAGCCGATGCGCGAACCCTTCCAGAGGATGGGGTTGTGGTTGGGCGTCGGCTGATTGGGCTCGACTCTGGCCCATGCCTCGGCGGTCAAGGTCTCGGTGATATCGAGACTGGATGTGTGCGGAAAGGTCAGTGAGGGCCTTTCAGTGCCGCTTTCGGCTGTCTGACCCCGATGGTCGCGAGCACCATTGATGGCACCGTCCGTCAGGTACAGCGGGTGCCTGTTGCTGGCGCCAGTGACCGAGCCGTCATTGCCGAAACTGGTCGAATCCAGCAACGGGGTGCCTTGATTGCCAAGTTCCTGAAGATGCTGCACCAGACGGTAATTATCGTCCCAGGTGCCAGGCACATCCTGCTGGTCAGGCGCTGTATCGTTGCCATAATAGATGTAGAACAGGGTTTCGTCGGTGGCAGAGAGGGCGGGCGCCCTGACCCAGGCTTCCAGCTCGCCGGTGTCGTAGCGCTCGATTTCATGAGGCAGTCGGTTGCCATCATTGTCGGTGAAGAACAGGTCTGCACCACTGCTCTGGGCTGCATCAGCTATCTGATTGTCGTCGATGCTGACCAGCATGGGGAAACCGGACAGGGCGCCTTCAACTCGATCAGGATCGATCACGAAACACTTGCGGAACTCCCAGTTGATATCCGCCCATGGCTGATCTGCGTCGGCCTCACAAGCAGGCGGAGTCTGGCTATCGTCGTAGGTGATGATGACCTGGCCGTGACCGCCACTTCCTCCGGAACGGGCGGCTCCACCGCCGCCAGGAGCGTTGTGGCCACCACCACCGCCACCCCCGGGAGCACTGCCGTCATTACCATCTGAATCGTTGCCACCGGAACCACCGGTGCCGGCATCGGCAGAAATGCCGTCGGGTGCATCGCCACCGGCACCGCCACTCCCGCCGCCGCCAGTTTGGCCGTCGTTTCCGTCATCACCAGACGCGATCGTTGAGTTGGTCACATGAGCTGTGTCGACGATGCCTGCTCCGCCCGTTCCGCCCGGTTGTGCTCCACCAGCTTCGGTGACCAAACCCTCTCCGCCAAGTGCCACAAGCAGGTCATCCCCGAACGCACTGGATTCACCATCTCGAGATCCTTCCTGTCCTCCTGAGCCGACCTCCAGTTGAAACTCGTCGCCTGGCACAACCGCTACTGTTCCTGCGGCATAGCCTCCCGCACCGCCACCTCCGCCCGCGCGATTGTTGCCTTGCGTATTGCCACCCTTTCCGCCGCCGCCCCAGACTTCAACTGTGATCTGGCTCACGCCCGCAGGTACAGTAAAAGTATGAGATCCGGGCACATCAAACACGTCTGACTGCTGTTGCGCATAAAGGGTGGTAACTGGCATCAGCGCGAGCAGTGACGTCGCAAAAATGCTGATGACTCTCAGTAAAGCCCACTTTACTGTCATGGTGCCTCCTGAGTTTCTACTACGGCTGTCATGCGATGCCAGACATACTCGGTGTCCTCCGGCGTGCGCCCTGCGCTTTGACTGGTGGCAGTCAGTGTCCAGAGCGTAACGCCGTTGTAGGTGTCTTCGCTGCAGGTCACGTTCAGCACCAGGTCCGGGAAGTCGGCATGGGTTGTGTCGTTCAGAGCACACTCGGCTTCATCCGGTGAGGCTGCGGAGACCAGGTACTGGGCGCGCAGTTCCAGGCCCGATTGATTGAACAGCTGCGCGCGGGTGGTCTGCAAGGCCTGGCTTTGCGCTGCCGAGGTATCGACGGTCAATTGACTTATGGCGACAACAGCTCCAGCCAGCACCACGATCAGAAACACCACCAACACCAGCACGAAACCACCCTGCTGTGGAGGTCTCGCGGTCTGGTTACTGTATCTCGATATTGTCTTCATGGCGCATTCACCAACTGGAATACCCGGGCCAGGCGCACACGTTCACCGTCTCTCGACACCGTGATGTCGACCAGCAGACTGGGTGCAGAATAGGTGCTGCCCGGTATGAACTCGAAAGCACAGCTGTCCAGGGCCGAAGAGACCAGCCGGTCACCGCTGGAGCCGAAACTCTGGCTGCGGGTCAGGGTGGCCGCTGCAGGGTCGCAGGTCCAGTCGACTCGCCCCTGGGTGAGATAGAGCCGGTTGAACAGAGAACCGTCGCCGCCCGGGTCAAATCGATGCGGATTGGGCAGGTTGATGGTGGACAGTTCTCCTGCGGTACAGGGGTCGTCGATATCATCGATTGCCCGTGAAACCGACCCCGTGTTTGTGCTGCCCGGCGGCCAGGCCGCCAGAGCCGAACCCGAGTCAGCCGGAAACAGCACCACATGATGGGGGTCGCTGTTCGGGTCATCGCCGGGGTCGATAAGACAACCCATCACCTCAAGCGGGTTGCCGGGCGTCACGGGCTGAGACGGATTGAAGTCATCACTGTAGCGACCGGCAGGCAGAGCGCTGGCGGCATCAAACGAGGGCCGGCTCAGAGCCAGCAGGGCAAAGGCATTGTCTTCGATATCGCCAATCGAGTTGGGCACGGCCTGATAGATATCCTGCTCCAGACGCTGCATGATGGTCTGGGCTTCCTGCACCAGGGTGGCGCGTCGGCTGCTGTCGGTGTAGGCGCTGAACTGGTTGCTGATGATGGGCGACACCACGGCGGCAATAATGCCCACCAGCACAATCACGATCACCAGTTCGATCAGGGTAAAGCCGTTGCGCGAAACAAACTGTTTCATGCGCACTCCTCCCAGCCACTGGTCCGATAGGCCTGCAGACGGGTGGGCGTGCCGGTGGCATCGTCGACGGTGACTGTTATGCGCAAAATGCAGTTGGCTGGCGCGCTGCTGAAAGGGGTCTCCAGCCCGCTGTTGCCGATCTCGATCCGTACATTGTAGGCACCCAAACCGGGAATGATCGTGCCGTCAGGAGCCATGACGCCACCCTCGTGGGTGTCCGCGTTGTAGCCATTATAGGCGCAGGCCGAGTTCAGCAGGTCCAATCGGTTGCTGCCGGACAGGTCGCTCAATTCTGGCATGTCGGCGCAGGGGTCAATGGGCGGGCTGGCCCCGTCATCAAATCGGGGATCGGCATCTGGATTGTAGAAAGGCTTGCCGGTAACCTCATCCATGAAAGACTCGGCCAGGGCCAGACTCTGCGCGCGGATCAGCGGATCTACCTGCAGCAGGGTGGTGCGGCCCAGAGCGGTGAGCACACCCACCACTGCAATGCCCAGCACCACAATGGCGATAATCAACTCGATCAGAGAAACACCCGACTGGGTGCGCAGGTTCAGTCCCATCGTGCATACCCCGTCGTGTCATCCACGCGAATGGTTCTACCGGAGGGGGTATGGGTATAGTGACGAGTGCCTTCACCGGGCGCCGCGAGGTCTAGCACGGCACCAAAGAACCAGGCTTCGCCGCGCGGTGTGAAGACAATCTGGAACTGGCTGCTGCCGGCATCATCCTCAAGGCCGTCGATCGGGGTGTCGCGAATGAAATCAAGGGGGCGGTCCAGAACCTTGTCAGCCAGGGGAGCCGAGCAGTCGTCTTCCGACTCAGCAAAGGCTTCGAGGCCGCTGCCGGTGAAGTCCGCGCGCACAAAACACTGGGTGGCCAGGGCATGGCTGCGCAATCGCGCCAGGCTGGATACCATCTGGCGCACATCAAACTGATTCTGAAACAGAGAGACATTAGGCAGTCGTGGGATGGCCACTGCAGCAAGAATACCCAGCAGAATAACCACCATGATCAATTCAATCAGAGTGAACCCGGCTGAACATCGGCTGACCATCCGTGGGCTGGAGATTAAACGGGACTGCGGCATGATGATCGTCTTTGTTATTCCGTCTCAGGATAGCGTGCAGACAGCCATTCAGGCAAGGGCGAGGGCAGGAGTATCAAACGGCAGTCGTGCGGCCCTGACGCTCGTACTTCACCTTGTACATGGCCTGATCGGCGGCGCGAACCAACTGGTCCGGGCTGGAGCCGTCATGCGGGCAGACGGCAATGCCGATACTGACCGTAATGCTGGCCCGGTGAGGCCCGAGCTGATAGTCCTCGGCCAGCGCCTGCCCCAGTTTGTCCGCCAGCTTACAGGCCCGTTCATGAGCACACTGGTGAGCGACCAGAGCGAATTCGTCGCCGGACAGTCGAGCCACCGTGTCTGACCCGCGCACCGTATTCTGCAGGCGGTGGGCCACTTCCTGCAGCAACTGGTCGCCGGCCGAGTGGCCGAGTGAGTCATTGACCGCCTTGAATCCGTCGAGGTCCATGTAGAGCAGACTCACTGGTTGTTGGTACCTCTGTGCCGACGCGATGGCCTGGCCAAGCCGGTCGTAGAATAGCACCCGGTTGGGCAAGCCGGTAAGACTGTCGTGCGTGGCCTGCCACTGCAGCTTCTTTTGCGCTGTCTTGCGTGCGGTGATGTCGAGGATAATGAGCAATGCGGCATCGTTGCCCAGCGGGGCGCTGCGCACTTCAAAATAGCGTTCTTCGCCTTCGATGGCCAGTTGATGCTCAAAGGCATGCATGCGTTCGGTGGCGAGCGTCAGCCGAACATACTCCTGCACCTTGCGCGCCAGCCCCTTGGGCAGCGCTCTGACAATATGCTGCCCCAGGAATCTGTGTGGCGGCAGTGGCAGCCCGATTTCTTCTCCCGACTCATAGTCGAGCACCTTGCCCTGTGCAGATACGGTGACCAGAAGGTCCGGCAGGGCTCTTACAATGGCCTTGTTGCGCTGATGGCTGGCGGCCAGTGCCCGTTCGCCTTCGGCCAGCCGAGCCAGTGCCTGCAGTCGACGATACAGCAACCAGCCAATGGCGATCAGCAGCAGCGTGCCCACCAGAGCGATCAGGCTATGCCGTAACTGCTGGTCACGGGCAAAGGCGGCGAAGTCATTCAGCAAAGGTCTGCGGTCCTCTCCTGCGAGTACAATCAACTCCCAGTTGGACAAGGGGTTGAAGGCTACCTGCCGCGGCGCCTCTTCGGGTGCGTAATCGATGATCACCTGCCCTGGGCTGTAGAAATTCTGTTGCGCTTCCGGAACATGGTCTATCCGCTGGCCAGGCTGGGTGCTGACGTACGGACTGCTGAGCAGAATTTCACCCCCGGGGTGTATCACCACAGAGCGCAGATAGGGGTTGTCGGTAACCTCACTCAGGGACAAGGACAGATTTTCCAGGTCCAGCGCAGCGGCGATCACGCCGATCATGTTGCCGGCTTCATCCAGTACCGGACGACTGACGGCGATGAACGATGTCTGTTCTTGTATTCGGGCCGTCATGGGCAGGGAGACGAAAGGTCGGTCTTCTCCCTGCAGGTGCATCTGAAAATAGTCGCGATCAAAGACATTGGGTGGCGCTTCGTCCGGCACTGTCCAGGCCACCACGTCACCTTGCAGGTCGATGTACAGCAGTTCCGTGATATGGGGCACTGGCGTGACCTGGGCCCGCAGCAGGGGCTCCAGGGCCTCGATGTCATTGTCGATGGTCAGGATGTATTGTCGGAGTGTGCGCAAAGACTGGTCGACCGCTTCCAGCCTTGAGCTGATCAGTTCACTTTGCATTTGCGCAATCAGTTGCGTGCGCTGCTCAATCTGCTGTTGTCCGAAACTCTGGTATTGACGATTGCTGTCCGCGTAAGACCAGCCCAGATAAGCCAGCCCTGCCAGCCAGAAAGCCAGCAACAAACAAATGAACAGCACGGGTGAATGGCGAGACTCAGCCTCGGATTCGCTGCTATCATGTTCACGTCCTGTTCTGATATGTCCGCTTTCTGATGCCATCCTGCATTCATGCGCTGTTATTTTACATGTGATCAGTGTATGACAGTTGTCCCGCTTTTTCACGACTTAAAAGATACCGCACCGGCTATGGCAGAAACTGTCCGGTGGAATCTGTTCTCGTCACCGCATGCACTGGCGCATGAAGTCGATGCCCTGTTGAATACCGTCAAGTGGCGGCAAGTCCGGGTCTTCGTGCTCCAGGCTGAGCAGGCCGGTATAGTGGTGCGCCTGCAAGCGCAGAAGAAAAGCGCGCCAGAAGCCGTCTCCGTGCCCGCTTCCAGGCACCGCGAACTGCCAGGCCCGAGGGGTGTGGCTCATTGGGCGGGGGTCGAGAAAGCCCCAGAGGGCCAACTCCTGAGGGTTGGCTCGCCAGTCTTTCAGATGTACATGAAACACCGCCTCGGCCAGAACCTCTATGCCGGCAAGGGGGTCCAGCCCCTGCCACCAGAAGTGGCTGGGGTCGAGGTTGGCGCCGATCCAGGGGCCACAGGCCCGGCGCAGCTCCAGAAGTGTTCCGGGTGAATGGACCAGAAAGCCGCCATGCATCTCCAGGGCTACCCGCACCCCCTGTTCCCGAGCGCGCTCGTTGATCCCCTGCCAGTAGGGTATCAGCTCGTTCTGCCAGACCGCTTCCCGATAGCGTGGGTATTCGCTTGGCCAGCCGACAATGGGCCAGTTGAACTGGCTGCCACTGCCGCCAACTCCGGAGAAGGTCACTATGGTGTCGACCTCCCAGGCGTTGGCGAGCTCCAGTGTGGCCTGCAGCAGGTCGTCAGCCTGCCGCGCCGTTGGGACATCGGGATGCAGCGGGTTGCTGTGGCAGCTGAGCACCAGATGATGCACCCCATGCGCGGCTAGATCAGCGCGCAGTGTCTGGCGTCGTTGGGGGTCATTGCGCAGGGCCAGCGCATCGGCGTGCGCCGTGCCGGGATAGCCACCGACGCCGAGTTCCAGGGCGCTCAGTTGCCAGGTCGCTGCCTGCTGCAGCAAGGCGGGCCAGTCCTGGGTGTCCAGAGCGGGCGTGAAGAAGGCCAGTCGATCTGCCAGAGTCTGCATCAGTCTGCATTCCAGTAAGACAGCTGCTCAACCTCAGCCGGGAGAACGGGGGGTGAGAAATAGTAACCCTGCATGATGTGCACGGATTCACGGCTCAGGAATTCGATCTCTTCAATCCGCTCGACGCCTTCCGCCACCACAGCCATGCCCAGCGAGCGGGCGAGATGGATGATGGCACGAATGATCAGTTGCTGCTCCGGCCGTTCATCCACGCGATGGACAAAAGTTCGGTCTATCTTCAGCACGTCAATGGGCCAGCGACTGAGGTAACTCAGGTTGGAGTAGCCAGTACCAAAATCATCCACACTGATCAGTACCTTCATGTCTTTCAGGGCAGAGACACACTGATTGATATCGGGGCTGGGCTCCATCAGTGTGGATTCGGTCAATTCGAATTCCAGCACCTCTCCGGGCAGGTTGTACTGGGCCAGCAGTGCCTCCACCCGATCCACAAAACTCGGCTGGTGGATCTGCAGTGCTGACAGGTTGATGGCCACTCGCGGCGGGCTGCTGCCGGATTGGCGCCAGGTGGCAATCTGCGCCAGCACCTGGTCCAGGACCCAGTCGCCCAGTTTTACAATCTGTCCTGTCTGCTCTGCCAGCGGGATGAACTCGACCGGTGAGATCAGGCCTCGCTCCGGGTGCTGCCAGCGCAGTAACGCTTCGAGACCGGTCATGCGCTGAGTACTGTGGTCAATCTTGGGCTGGTACTCCAGAAACAGCTGGTCGTTGTCCAGAGCATCCTGCAAGGTTTGGCGAAACGACAGCCGGAACAGCGACTGATGACTGAAGCTCGCATTATAGGTGCCGACCTGACCCGGTCCCTGGCGTTTGGCCTGGTACATGGCGAGGTCTGCACAGCGCAGCAGGTCATCAAAATTGTCTGCATCACGCGGAAAGACGCTGACACCAACGCTCGCGGTCAGCTGGAGTCTGAAACCGCTGATCTCCAACGGTACAGCAATAGTGTCGGGAATGCGCTGTACCAGATCATCAAGTGGCAGGTCTTCACCGGGTGCAAGCAGTACAAATTCATCCCCACCGAAGCGGGCAACCCAGCCTTGCTGGCCCACCAGTGCTCGCAGGCGCTCTGACAGGGTGACCAAAGCCTCGTCACCGAGGCGATGTCCCAGCGTGTCGTTCAGTGATTTGAAGTTGTCCAGATCAATGAAGATCAAGGCCAGCTGCTCGCCATCGGTCAGTGCAGACAGGTGTTCTTCACCCAGCACTTCGAGTCGACGGCGATTCAGCAGACCGGTCAGCGGATCATGGTGAGCCAGGTATTCGATACGGGCTTCTGCCTTCTTGCGCTCGGTGATATCACGTGCCATGCCCGCAGTGCCGACCACGTCACCCTGCGGTGAAAAGACCGGTACCTTGATCGTTTCCGCCCAGGCCACCGAGCCCGAATCACCGGTGATGTGCTCCTGGCGGATCAGCGGGCTCTGGTCGGCCATCACCTGACGATCATCCTCGAGATAGGCCAGAGCCTGGTCACGTTCACTGAGATCCAGATCGGACTTGCCAATAAACCAGGTCACAGGCTGGTCAAAGGCGCGGCTGAACTGACGGTTAACCAGCAGAAAACGGCTTTCGCGGTCCTTGATCCAGGTGAGGTCGGGAATGCTGTCCACCAGTGCCTGAAGATGGCTCTGCTGGATGCGGTCGGATCTGGCCCTGCGCTGCAGGACAACAGCGGTAATGGATGCAATGACAGCCCAGAGAAGCGCGCCGCCCAGTAGCACCAAACCAAGGCTGCCGGAGTCACTCATGCGGTTGATCGCCTGCTTGTGTAATCTTTATGAGTAGATTGTAGGCACAAACCCCAGTCTTCTGGCAAGTTGAAGGGCGGCTGGTGGCGGGGTCAGTCAGCAAGTGACAGCACGCAGGGCTGTGTTGCATTCCAGGTATTGAACCAGGCCTCGTTAGGATGATTGCTGGTGTCGTCGCCCAGAAAGCGGGTTATCCAGAACAGTGCTTCGCCGGGTTCCAGATCGTCGGCCCACTGATCTCTGGGGGTGCTGGAGTTGATGTTGCGCAGCGAATAGAGGCTCTGGTCCAGTTCCGGCAGAAACGCGTTCATGCCATCCACGCAGGCCTGGTCACCGGTGCTGGTAATGTCGACACAGTCATCCTGGCCGAGCCGACAGGTCAGTTCATTGGTAGTGTTGCGACTGCGCAGGGCAGTGGCCTGCGCCTGCACATTGCTGTACTGCGCGTTGCCTTGCAGGTCGAGCAGGCGTGGCAACGCGAAGCCGGACAAAATGCCCAGAATCACGATGACCAGCACTACTTCTATCAAGGTGAATCCACCGGCGCGGTTGCGGGCCGGTACTGCATCGATACAACTCACTGGCCAGACACCTCCTGTGCTGCGCCAAACAACATTACCCGCTAGATTAACCTTGGCGCAGAAACCCTGCAAATTTTCAGTTTCAATCCAGTGCTTTGACCTGCTCGACAATATGGGCCCCGATGGGCAGGGCCGAGGTGGCTGCCGGTGATGGGGCGTTGCACACATTGACCGTGCGCTTCGTGTTCATGAACAGAAAGTCATCGACCAGCTTGCCATCCCGTGAGACGGCCTGGGCGCGAACACCGGCCGGATAGGGCTGAAGGTCCGACAGCGTCAGGCCGGGGCAGTATTTCTGCACCTCTTTCAGGTAACCCGGCTTGAACAGGGAATTCTTCAGTTCCCACAGTCCCGGTTTCAGATTGTCTTTCAATACCCGGAGAACGCCCGGGTTGCGCAGCATGGCGGCACTGTCGCGCAGCGAAATATCCGACTTGCGATAACCTTCGCGCTTCCAGGCCAGCACCGCATTGGGGCCGACGGTCACCGAGCCATCGATCATGCGTGTCAGATGCACGCCAAGAAACGGCATGGACGGGTCGGGAATTGGGTAGATCAGGTGATTGACGATGGCATTGTGCTGCGGTGCCAGTCGATAGTACTCGCCGCGAAACGGCACAATGGTGAAATCCGGTTCAAGCCCCAGCATTCGCACCACCCGGTCCGCCATCAGCCCGGAACAGCTGACCATGCGCCTACCCTGAAACTCGCCTTGGTCGGTTTTGACGACCACCGTATCGGCACGCTCTTCCAATCCGGTGACGGTCGTGTCAAGGCGGATCTCGCCACCGGCGTCGGCAAACACCCGGCCCATGGCTTCCGTGACCCGTGCATAGTCGACAATGCCCGAGGAGGGCACGAAAATTCCCCCAAGCCCGGTGATATTCGGCTCGCGCTCGCGCAGTTCCTCCTGGCTGACCCAGTGGCGCTCCACGCCGTTGCTGGCGGTGCGCTCCCAAAGCGCCTGCATGCGCTGCATCTCCAGCTCATTGGTGGCAACCAGCAGCTTGCCGCACGCCTCATAAGGAATCTTGTACTGATCACAGAACGCCTTGGTGGCGCGGTTACCTTCCAGGCAGAAGCGGGCTTTCAGGCTGCCGGGCGCATAGTAGACGCCGGCATGAATGACGCCGCTGTTGTGCCCGGTCTGGTGACGGGCCAGCGCAGGCTCCTTGTCCAGGAGCAGCATGCGCTGGTCCGGGTATGTCTGCTTGAGCTGCATGGCGGTCGACACCCCAAGGATGCCGCCGCCGATAATGATGATGTCGTACACGCTGTGGTCCTTATTGCTGGCGCGGATTGCGCAGGGTTCGCGCTGCCGTGAAATAACCGCGCTGACGCATCAGCTCCCGGCGCAGTTCAGAGTGCGGCTCGAATCTGTCCCGCCCGTGCAACCAGAAATGGTTGTTGATGAGCAGGAAGCTCCCGGTGGGCACTGGCAGCGACACCTTGTTGGCGCTGAATTCGAGCGATTCTGACATATCGGCCAGCCAATTGCCTTCCTGATAATCTCTCGGCTGCACAAACTGGTCAATGTAAGACATGATGGGGCGGCCTTCGTTGTCCACATCGAAGACGGGGTGCCAGATGTCCTTGCCCACATTCTTGCTCGGTGGTGCCGCCCAGCGCATGGGCCGGCTCGCCAGCGGATGTCTGAAATACTGCGCCATATCTTCCCAGTCATCCAGATGCAGCAACAGCGAATTGCCACCGCGCATGTTCTGTTCGTCGATTTTCATCATCAGCACATAGTCGGTGTCCTGTTCGACAAAGGTGCCGTCATTGTGCAACTCCATCACGCGATGCGGCGCGCGCAGATAGCTGTCGGAATTGTCGACATTCTGCACCACGAAGCGGGCATAGTACTGACCGCTCATGGCATCGTGGTTGGAGCGACCGATCAGATGAGCCACCGCCGTGGCGAATTTCACCATGTCATCGGCATCCTTCACCTGATCAAGACCTTGCGGATTGACCACCAGCCCACCGGTACTGCGATCGACCATGGCATCCACCAGAAATGGACGCAGTGTTCCCTGACACAGGTCGTCCAGAACCCGGGCCACGCGAAAACGCAGGAAGGACTTGTACTCCAGGGCCTGCATGGGCCAGGCGACAGTGGCAGCAAGAAACTCGTCGACAACCGCAGCGTCAACGTCTACTTGCAGCAGTCGGGATGACTGGGGTGTTGGGCTAACCGAGAACCCGGTCATTGGGTAGTCGGAGGGCGATGCGTGTGCACGGTGGGTATCGGCCAGTACAGTCATGGGAGTCACCTTCTGATCAACATAATTCAAAAATATCTACATATTATATTTATGTCAATAAAAAGCCCCGAAAATGGGGCTCCCGTCACTTGGCACTGCAAGGGCTTATGCTCAGCCTGACTGCAGATGCTGCCGCAGTCCATCGGGCAGCCGCGCCGGTTCGAAGATCTCGATCCAGTAGCCGTCCGGGTCGCGGATGAAGGCGATGTCGTTCATCTTGCCGTCTTCGGGTCGCTTCACGAAGCTGACGCCGAGATTGGCAAAGCGCTGGCAGGCAGCCTCCAGATTAGGCACGGCAAAGCCGATATGGCCGAAGCCCTTGGGCTCGTCGTTGCCACTGTGGTAGTTCACTGCCGGGTCGCTTTCGGTGCCCCAGTTGTGCGTGAGTTCGAGCAGAGCAGGGCGGCTGAAGGTCTGCACCAGCCGCTCGTCGGCATTGTCTGACCATTGCTCCAAATCCTGGCTGTCGATCGCGGCCAGGAAGTAGAGGGTGAAGGTCATCTCCGGAAAGTCGAGCTTGCGCACCAGGGTCATGCCCAGCACCCGGGTGTAAAAGTCCAGCGTTCGCTCCGGATCCTTGATACGCAACATGGTCTGGTTGAACACAAACCCTTCGGTGGCGGGATCCCGCTGTTCATTCAGGCCGGGCGCGGTTTCGAAATGGCGGCTCATACAGCTCCTCCCTGTGGCGTGAGTTACTGGCCGGTTTTCTCTGCGGCCTTGATTTTGGCGTACAGTGCTTCGGCTTCGGCGGTGAGGTCGGAATAGGTGCGAATATCGCCGCTGCGCTGAGCCGCCAGTGCCGCAGCCAGTTTGCGCTCGTAGTCACGGCGCAGTTTCTTGGTGGGGTCGGTCTTGAACAATCCAAACATGGGGTGGCCCGCTTATCAATGGTTGACCATTGGATACGGCAGGGCTGCGGCTGCAGATCTGCCTGGCACCGTGATAGAACAAGGGGATCAGTTGCGGCCCAGAAAGCAGACCTGCACTTGGCCATTGGGCTGACTGTTGGCCACCAGTTCGGATTCAAGGCGCACGGTATAGTCACGGTTGGGATTGTTGTTCACTGTCCAGTTTTCATCGGCGGGCAGGTTCTGTGCCATGGGCAGCTCATAGGCCCGTGCCAACTGACCGGCCGGTTGATTGCTGTTGAAACTGCAGCGCGACCAGCATGCCCAGAATGACAGCTCGATCAGGGTGAAGCCTTACCTATAGCAAAATTTAGCTTGTCTGGAATTAACTGCTGCCATCCCCCAAGCTTACTCGGTCGTTGCTTATTTTTCTTTAGTGCGGTTCAGTCCATTGCTACGCAAAGCTACTGCGTCGGCCGAGAGCAAGGAGCTAAATCGCAAACTGAACGGATTTTCAGGGAGCTATAATTTGGTAGCCGAATCAAGAGAGAGTACAGATTTAGTCTCGAATTCAAATACACCGATCATCAACCCCGGCAGTGGGATTCCCTGTCAGTTTTGATGATCGGTGGAGTCAAATCAGCCATTGCCTGCTTGTTTTTGGGGCAGGCCCTCTTCCACCTTTCTGGCAAATTAGCAATCGACGTCTACTACGGCTCTGGCTGTGACGTCACCATCACTATTAATGGAAGCTTCTGTATAAGTAACCGTGCAGTCTTCATTCCCATCTATCTGGAAGACAATTGTACCTGCTGTTGTGGTAGCTCCATCTCCATCAACATCTCTCGCGGTGGTGTCAGGCGCGTCATCAAAACCAGATAAATCGGCTGCAGCTACTATTCCGTTCGCGGTAGCCTCGGGAGCCCCACCATACATATCAACTGTAACGCCTCCATCCAGAGTTACTTGGCCATCCAAACTTAATCCCTCAACAAGTTGCTGAGACCGGGTAATGCCAACGGCTGATCGCATTGCTCCAGCAAGCCCTTCTGCAGAAGCCTGCCGCGCACTATCCCCAAAATCCGCAAACCGCGGCAGGGCAAAGGCCGACAGAATGCCCAGGATGACAATGACCATGATCAGCTCGATCAGGGTGAAACCTTTCTGTTGTTTTTTCATGTTCATTACTGCTGTCTCCAAAAATTTGTCTGTGTGGTAGGAGTTAGCAAACTCCAGGCCAATTCAGTCAGCTGATCCTGCCGCCACATGGCCAGACTCGCCGCAGCGCCATCCTGGCCTTTGTTCCTGCACTAGAGCATAAACGGAGCGTAAACGCGAAGGCAAGTTTGTTGTTCAGAATTTTGACGGCTCTTATCAGATGCCACCTGCCCCGGCGGCCAGGTCCCACATGGGCAAAAAGATGCCGAGCGCCAAAATGGTGACAATGCCCCCCATCATCACGATCAGGATGGGTTCTATCGACTGGGAGAGCGTCTTCAGCTCGTATTCGATCTCCTGGTCGTAGAAGTCGGCCACATCGCGCAGCAGATCACTGAGATTGCCGGTTTCTTCGCCGACCGAAATCATCTGCAGTATCAGCGGGTTGAACATGTCGCTGGCGCTGGCGGTGGACAGAATGCTTTCGCCCCGCTCAATGCCGTTCTGCATGCCTTCGATGCGCTGGCCGATAAAGACATTGCCGACGGTTTTTGACGAGATGCTCAGCGCCTGCAGCAGCGGCACACCGGCGTCCAGCATCATGGCAAAGGGCCGCGTGAAGCGGCTCATGGCAATGCGACGGAATATGGAGCCGACCAGCGGCAGTCTGAGAAAAAGGCGATCACGGAAGTACTGCCCCCCGGGAGTGCGCACATAACGCTTCCAGGCGATGATGGCCGCAACAATGGCGGCGCCGATCATCAGGCCGTACTCGATCATGAAATCCGATGTATTGATCAGGATAAGGGTGAAAATGGGCAGATCCTGCCCGAGGCGCTGAAAGACGCTGGCGAAATTCGGAATGACCATGAAGTTGATCACGACCATGGCCACGGTGATGGCAATCACCACGAACAGGGGATAGCGGGTGGCCTGCTTGATCTGCCGCTGGGTGCTCTTCTCCAGTTCCAGATGATCAATCAACTGCTTGAACGCCAGATCCAGCTGGCCGGTGGTCTCGCCCATGGTGATCATGGCGATAAAAAGCGGATTGAACACCTTGGGGTGGCGAGCCATTGACGTCGCCAGGTCATTACCGGAGGTCAGCGTGCGCCCGACTTCGCGCAGCACTTCGCACAACCGTTTGTTCTGACTGGCGTCTGCCAGACCATTGACCGCGCGCATCAGGGGGATGCCCGACCGCGTCAGCGAATACATCTGGCGGCAGAACAGGATCAGGTCATCATTGGTAATGTTGGGCCAGAACAGTTTGCGCCATTGCGCCGTGTCCTGCTGCGGGCCCTTGGGCCGGCGTCGTGTCGGCTCGACACTCAGCGGCAGGATATCGCGCCGCTTGAGTTCATCCAGGGCCTGGTCCATGGAGCGGGCTTCAATCACGTCGCTGACCGACTGGCCTTCGCTGGTGCGCCCCTTGTAGGCAAAGTTGGGCATCAGTAGCTGCCCTCACCACCCGGCTTCCGGGGTTCTTCGTCCAGTGGCTCCAGCTCGAACCCGGGTGACTCGAAGTGCTGACTGGGCAGGGGTTCAACCGGCCCGTCCGAATCAGGCGCCTCTGTGTCTGTGCTGACAGCCGGCTTTTCCTTGTCGGCAGCAGGCTTGCTGCGCTTGGCTGCCGCGTGGCCGGCTGCCCCCCCGTGCATGATGTTCTGGTTGGACACATTGCCGGCATCCCGATCTTCGAGGTCAGCCGTGATACGGAACACCTCGGCCAGGTCGGTAATGCCTTCACGGGCATATTCCAGCGCCCGCTCGGTCATGTTGACGAAGTAGGGGTTGCGCTCTGCGGCTTCGACGAACCGGTTGGGGTCCTGATCGCGCAGGGCATGCAGCATGGCATCATCCAGTTCCAGCAGCTCATAGACACCGATACGCCCGCGGTAGCCGGTATTGTTGCACTGATAGCAGCCACTGCCCCGGAAATACTGGGTCTCGGCATCGGGTTCATGGCCCAGATGTGAAAGCCAGATGCGCTCCCGCTCGTCCGGTTCATAGGGCTGGCTGCAGTTGTCGCAGATGCGCCGCACCAGCCGCTGGGCGACAATGGCGCGCAGCGACGAGGCCACCATGTAGGGCTCAACGCCCATGTCGGCCAGGCGGATGGCGCTGGAAATGGCGTCATTGGTGTGCAGTGTACTGAGCACCATGTGGCCCGTCAGGGCGGCACGAATGCCCACGGATACGGTTTCCTGATCACGCATCTCGCCGACCAGAATGACATCCGGGTCCTGACGCAGGGCAGAGCGCAGAATCCGGGCAAAATTGAGTTCGATCTTGGGATTGACCTGTACCTGCTGGATGCGGGGCAGGCGATACTCGATCGGATCTTCCGCAGTAATGATCTTGCGATGCGCCTTGTTCAGCTCCGTCAGTGCGGCGTAGAGCGAGGTGGTTTTACCGCTGCCCGTCGGGCCCGTGACCAGGATCAGGCCGTGCGGCCGCTCGATCTGCAGCTTGAAACGCTCCATGACCGAGGGCGGCATGCCCAATCGGTCCAGGGTAAGGATGCCGGCCGTCTGATCGAGCAGACGCATGACCAGTGATTCACCATACTGGGTAGGCATGGTGGACAGGCGGATGTCGATACTCTTGTCCAGAATACGGATATTGAACCGGCCATCCTGCGGCAGGCGCTTTTCCGAAATATCCAGATTCGACATGATCTTGAGGCGCAAAACCAGCGCATTGGCGGCCCGCTTCTCTTTCATCACTTGTTCCTGCAACTGGCCATCGACCCGCAGGCGCACCCGCAGTGTGGTTTCATCCGGCTCTATGTGGATATCCGAGGCGCCCGCCTGCACGGCATCTTCCAGGATGGTCTGCAGCAGGCGGACCACCGGCGCATCCTGGGTGTCGGTCTCACCGGCCAGTTGCGCCAGGTCAAAGTCGCTTTCGCGCAGTTCTGTTTCCAGTTCGCCGGCCAGTGAGGCGATGGCGCCACTCTTGCGATAGACCTGATCCAGCGTGGCGAGCAGTTCGCTTTCACGCACGATGGCGGGTTCAACCGCCTTGCCCAGAGTACGGGCGATTTCATCCCGTGCCATCAGGTCGAGGGGGTCTGACATGGCCAGTTGCACCGAATTGCCCCGTTCGGCGAGCAAAATACAGCGATAGCGTCGGGCATGACTTTCGGGCAGCTTTTGCACCAGTTCCCGATCCAGATTGAAGCGGCGCAGGTCAAGAAACGGGATGTCAAGGTGGTCGGCAAGCACTGTCAGCATGCGATCTTCCGAGACCATGCCCATGTCGACCAGCAGGCGACCGATCTTTTTGCCGGAGTTCTTCTGCTCTCCCAGTGCCAGCTTGAGCTGCCCTTCGGTCAGAACCCCCTTTTCGACCAGCAGATCGCCGAGTCGGATACGGGGTTTGGCGGCTTGGCCGCTCGATGCTTCAGTCTGTGTCATGCTGTTCTATGATCTCCCGCAGGCGCTGACGAGCGAACCAGGTGTAGCGGTTCTCGCCGCGCATGATGCGCACATAATAGGTATACACTTCGCGCGCTTTCTTGTGATAGCCGAGGTCGTCCAGTGAGTAGGCCAGGCAGTAGTACCAGATCTGCAGCGGCTGTGCCCGGCGCAGCAGACGCTGATACTGTGCGACGGCAGCCCTGTGATTGTCCAGCTTTTGCTGGCACCAGGCCAGCAGCCAGATGACCGAGGCGTTGTCGTGCTGGTTGCCAAAATGCTTTTCCAGCACCTCCAGGGCAGACTTTTCGCGTCCGTCGGCCGCCTGCAGCCAGGCGCTCAGGTAGAGCAGCGCAATACTGTCGGACAGTATGGTCAACCCCTGGGTGATGATCTGGCGCGCTTCGTCCAGCCGGCCCGCTTCAACGGCCTCAAACGCATCGGAGGCCAGCTCTTTCTCGGTTTCCGATGTCATGGAAAAGTCCGCGAGCTCGGGCACTGGGCGAGGTACGGGGAACTCCTTTTCGGGCATGGCCAGCTCTGCGGCTTCGCCGGTGGAAACCCGCAGCAGTGGAACACCGTGTTCATCAGTGGCCTGATTGGCAATCCGGACCCGGTCCAGCACTGCGTGTGCCATGGGCAGATGCTTGTCATTGACAATAATCCGAATCAGTTCGGCATGCGACAGAAAGCCCCGATTCACCAGAATATGGCCCAGCAGGCGCTCTGGTGACTCCTTCTGTTCTGTCAGAGCATCTTCCAACTGCCCACGAGTGACCAGTTTCCTGGCCAGCAATATTTCTCCGAGACGCTGGTTCTGCATACGGTCTCCTCGCCGGATCAGCCCGACAGCTGCTGCAGCCGCTCGCGGGCATAGCGAACCAGGCTTTCCGGCTGGCCTTGGGTCCGATTCAGGTATGTCTCGAAATACAGTATAGCCTGTCCATCATTTTGCAGGTGATCATTGCAGATCGCCAGCCAGAGATACCATTCCTGCTGAGGGTTATCGGCCCGGCGCAGCAGTTCTTCATAGTGCCGACGTGCGTCGCTGTAGGCACCGGCCTGATAGTCCGCATAGGCGCGCAGTTCGAGCTCCTGCCGATTGTGGCCCGGGCGCACGGCATAGCGGGCTGTTTCTGCCTGGCCATCCCGCAACAGGAGGCGCGCATACTGCTGGCGTACATCGGTATGGTCATCTCTGGCCAGCCGCTCTCGCAGGCTGCTCAGGGCGCGCTCCCTGTCACCATCGTCAAATCGCTGCCGGGCTTCGCGCAGCGCCTGCTGGCGTTCCGTGCTGGAGAACACGGTGCCAGTTGACGCAGTGGATGTCTGGCCGCTGGCTGTAAAGCGGGTACCGGAGTCCGATCCCCCGGCAGTAGGCTCGACCACCTGTTCAATTGGCTCGGCGTCCAGGACCTGCACGGCAACCACTGCCGCATTATCCGCGGTGGGCGGTGCCAGTTCCGGCAGGTCTTCCAAGGGTGCTTCCGCACTGCTGGACTCGTCTGTCACGGTTTGGGTCACCCGCGCAATATCCGGCCCGCTGTCTGATGCTGAACCAGTGCCTTTGCTGGGCTCGGGCACCGGGTCTCCGGCAGGCTGCGCTGAGGGCGCTTCTGGGTCGGGTTCGGGCAGACGTGCGGGCAGCACCAGGTTGAATTCTTCTTGCGGCCAACTGCTCAGCCCCCAGGTCTCTGTCAAGCCGCTATCGGCGCGCAGCGAGATTTGCGGACGCTCGGCAGCGGTTTCTGCCTCTGCCAAGGATTCCGTCTCGGGCTCGGGGCTCAACAGCACGATGCCTTGCCAGCCGATCAGGGCCAGTAGCCCGGCATAGGCACAGAAAAACGCGGCCCGGCGCCAATGCGGGGGGCGTTCGCGGCGGGCACCGGCCAATGGGTCGAAACGGGGTTCGGAGTATTCCGCAGCCTCGTCGATGGGTGTGCCGGCGGCAGGCGAGTCGGCTGCATCGGTCGGCGGATGACCCGGGGCTGCTGCCTTGCGCTGCAGCGCGTCTGCGACCAGCCGGCTCATGGCAAGAACTCCAATAGCAGGCCGGAAGCGCCGCCGAAGTTCATCACCAGCAGAAGAACTGCAAGCAGAACCAGCGGTATCAGACCCAGAGCCGGCCACCAGCCGCCACCCCAGCGCACCGTGGCCTGGGTATCGGCAGCGGCCCGGCGAATGTCTCCCGGGGTGACCAGTTGCTGACCGCGGGCATAGGCTGACAGCAGCGCCTTGTGGCACAGGATATTGAGCAGACGAGGTACGCCCCGGCTGTATCGGTACAGCCGTTTGAGAGCGCCCGGCGTGAACACGGGTGCTCCCCGGTAGCCGGATGCCTGCATCCGCGCCTGTACATAATGACCGACATGGTGGGCGGCCATGGGTTCCAGTGTGGCGTGAAAGGCAATGCGCTGGCGCAGCTGGCGGAAGCGATGCTGGCTCAGCACGGCGTCGAGTTCCGGCTGACCCAGCAACACGATCTGCACCAGCTTGCGGGTCTCTGTTTCCAGATTGGTAATCAGGCGCAGCGCTTCCAGAGTGTCGGGTGGCAGTGCCTGCGCCTCGTCAATAATGATCACGGCGGTGCGCCCCCGATCCACCTCTGCCAGCAGGCACTGTTGTATGCCCTCGAACAGGTCGGCATAGCGTTGTGTACCCGCCCCTTCGATCTGTAATGCCGAGGCAATGGCGCGCATCAGACCCAGTGCACTGAGCATCGGGTTGGGCACATAGATGGGAAGGTATCGTTCATCGTCCTGCAGAAACTGCAGCAGGCGGCGGCTGAGCAGGGTTTTTCCGGTGCCGACATCACCCACGATCTTGACGAAGCCTTCATTGGACTCGATGGCAAACCGCAGCAGGTCGAAGCAGGCGGCGTGGCTGTCCAGGCTGACCAGTCTTCCGGTGTCCGGGGTCAGGCTGAATGGCGCATGATCTAGTCCGAAAAAGGCCTCATACATGGTCAGGGTTCTAGCAGTCGTGTCGAGGTATTCCTTATATCTTCCTCAAAGGTGCCGGCGTCGGCAATAGCCGGGCGCAGCAGAATGATCAGTTCGGTCCGCTCGGTGGATTCTCGATCCTGACCCAGCAGCCAGCTGAACAGTCCGCTGCCGCGATTGGGTACGCCACTGCGAAGGCTGGTGATGGAGTTCTGCAGCAGACCGCCGATCACCACCACCTGGCCATTTTCCGCCCGGATGACACTGTCGGTTTCGCGGATGGTTGAACTGGCCACCGGCAGGTTGAACGCCTCTCCCTGAATGGTGAACGAGCGGTTGGTGGCGGTCACCTGAATCACTGACGGGTGAACATGCAGGATAATCTGGTCGTTGTCGGCAATCTGCGGTGTGACATCCAGTGCGATACCGGAGAAATAGGGCTCAAGCGTGAAGCTGGGGTTAAGTTGCTGCTCGCCATCACTGTCAGTGGTGGTCACTGAGCTGACATTGACGAACTGCTCCTCGCTGCCCACCTTGATCATGGCTTTCTGGTTGTTCACCGTCGAAATTCGCGGGCTGGACAGCACTTCTACTTCGCCCTGGGTGCGCAGAGCCCGCAGCACCGAGTTGAAGTTACGCAGGTTCAGGCTGAGGTTGAAGACGCCATCCAGATCCGAGTCAGCCGAACTGGGTGAACTGCCGGATACGCCAGCGCCGATATCAAGACCGCTGACGCCACCGATGTCGTCGCCCAGAATGCTCCAGTCGATACCCGAGGCAAAGGTGTCGGTCAGGCGCACTTCCAGAACCCGTGCTTCGATGATCACCTGCTGCTGCAGCGCCAGCTCGGCTTCATACAGAAAATCGCTGATGGTGCGCAGTTCACTGGGCGGCGCCTTGACCACGATCAGGCCGGTCTGTCGGTTGATGACCAGTTGGCGGTCTCCGCCCGAGCCCATCATCATGCTTAGGGTGGCTTCCAGCGTGCCCCAGAAATCTGTTTCATTGCGCGTATCCAGCTGGCTGGACTGGCCGCCGCTGGTGATCTGGCCGGTGCTGATACCCGTGGTCGAGGAGCCGCTGCGCTGCACGTCCAGATAGTTGACCCGGAACATTCGGGTCTGCAACTGGTCACCGCTGACCCGATAGCCATAGTCGGTGCGCGAAAAGGCGATGCCCATCTGGTCCTGCAATGCATGCATGACATCCCGCACCGTGACATCGCGCAGGCGCAGCGACACAGTACCGTTTACGCCGGAGTCCAGCAGTATATTGGTATTGGCAACTTCGGCGAGATCATCGAGGAACTGCGCCAGTTCGACATCGGTGGCTGACACATCGAACCGCTCTAGTGAGGTCGGCTCGGCATCCAGCACCATGGCATCCAGTTCCGGCGGCAATTCGGGTGCTGCCTCACGGCCACGTGCCTCAGGCGCCATATCGGCCAGGCGCTCAGCCATGCGTTCCTGAGCGGCAGGCTCAGGCGCCTCCGCCCCCTCTTGGCCCGCCGGAGTGCCCGCACAGGCGGCCAGCCACAACAGCATGGGCAGCAGCGTAAACGCGCGCCTGCGCGCAAGCGGACGGGCTTGGGGTAAAGCGATGGCAGCGAGATTCATCGAGCCTCCTGTGGCTGTCCTGAAGATGAAGAACCAGTGTTTTCGCCTTCCTGATCGTTCAGTCGCTGGAACCGGGCCCTGGCCTGATCCAGCTGCAGCGTGTGTGAATTGCCCTGCGCCCTTACCTGCACGTTGTCAGGATCAATGCGGCTGATAGTGACCCCATCCGCGAGCCTGTCGCCTGTTTCGTACCAGGTGCCGTTGATGCGGGCACGTTGTATCGATCCCATCTGATACACCGCCTGCAGGCGGTATTGGTCCGGGTTGAAGCGCGGCGCTTGCGCAGGCTGGGCTGTCGACGGTGCCGGAGTAGTGACGGGGGGTGGCGTCGGGGTCGGACGCATGGGATCGGCCAACTCGTCCGCCGGTGCACCGGCCGCACCCAGAGTCAGGAAGATGGCACACATCCAGCCCCTGCGGGCGGTGGAATGATCAGACATTGAGCCAACCCTCCTCATTGCTGAGCGTGTACAGGGTAATGGTCAGACGCCCGTTCGGGTACTGCCCGATTTCATAATGCATGCTCTGCCAGTAGATCTGCCACTCCGAGTCTTCAACAGCACGGATATAACGGGCAATCGCATTGAAGCTGCCGTCCAGTTCCATGGTCAGGGCATGGCGATAGACTTGGGTGCCTTCGTCCCCGGAGCTGCCGGTGCTCGTCATCGGCAGAGTCTCCAGCCGGCGCAGGCGCAGTCCGTCCTGACGCTCCAGCAGTTGGCGCAATACGCGCACCATCTCTTCCGGTGTCACCAGGTTGGCAGTGATGGTGGTAATGGTCTCATTGGTCCTCGTGATATCGACACCCAACTGTTCAATCTGGCGCTGCAACTGGTCCTGACGGGGGTCATCCTGATCCTGTTGCAGGCTCAGCAACTGGGCTTCGAACTCAGCGGTGAGCCGTTCCTGGCGCGCTATCTGTGCGCGGTCTTCCTCCACGTTCTGCCAGCCCAGCAGCGTGATGGCGCCATACTGGGCGCTGCCGATCAACAATACGAGAATGATGCCCAGCAGCCAGGAATCGCGCGCCCGCAGCCGGAGCAGGTGTTGGTTCAGTCGGTAGAGGAGCGCCCTCAATCTCATGGTTGCCGCCTCCCTGCCGTACCTTCACTCATGCCCCGGGTTTCGAGGCTGAAGCCATAGAAGCCGGCATCGCCGTCCAGTTGCTGCAGACGCAGGTCGTCGAAATGCAGCCGAGTGCCGCCGCCGTCACGCAGACGATCCAGATACTGCGGCAACAGGTCAGGTGACTCTGTCTCACCGCGCAGACGCACCCGAACCTGACTCAGTTCAGCCCGGTTGTCGATGCTGAAGGCGGTCAGCCAGACGCCGTCAAGGCGCTGCTCTGCCAGGGTGCGCAGAAAGGCATCATACGAATAGGGGCGGGCGCCGGTGCTGCGCTGCAGGTTGGTCAGCAGCTGGCGGCGCTGGGCGAGGTTGTCGCGCAGCGTGTCTATACTGGCCTCAAGCGCTTCCGTATTTCTGAGGTCGGGGTTGGACACGGCAAACGCCTCCAGCTCACGTTGAGCGGCCTGGGCGTCTTCGGTTGCTGCAGTCAGTGCCAGTTGGCGCTGCTGATACAAATGGAATTGCAGGGCACTGACCAGCCCGGCTGCCAGCACAGCGGCGATCAGCAGCAGAATCAATGTGCCGGCGCGCAGACGACGTTCGTCATTGCGCGACTGGCGAAGATCAATGCGTTGCATCATTTGCGCCCTCCCAGCCATTGCAGCGCTCCGCCGATAGCCACGGCAAAACGGGCGACTTCTGCTTCATCGATGGTGTCCGGTATGTCCAGATGGTCGGCCAGGTTCAGGGGTGCCGCCTGCAGAGAAAAGCGCTTGGCGAGAAAATCGAACAGCGAGCTCTCCAGCGGGGTTTCTGTCAGTAACCGCAACTCCTGCAGACTGCCCAGACCAAGCTGGGTCTCGAAATAGTCGAAAGAACGCTGCAGCTCCAGCGCCAGGGTGTCGAGGCGCACATCGGTGTCGGTGTCCAGAGCAATGCCGCCTTCAGCTGCCGGGGCGTGCGGTTCCTCGTCCGGACTGACCAGATCGCTCAGGCGCAGAGACAGGCTGCGATTGAGGCACAGGTCGCCCTGGTAGCTGGCGCACAGAAAAGACTGATCTGCTTCGACGCGCAGCAGCGCATTGGCATTGTGCTGGCTGCTGTAGGTACTAAGCGTGCGCAATGCCGTGTCGGCAATATCGATGCTGGCCAGGCGCAGCCCGGCCCGACCAAAGGCCGACTCAACCGGTTCGGTCTGCGCACGTCGTGCGATGGCGGCAAAGGCCATTCGGCTGCGGCCACGGAAGGCTTCGCCGGGCAGCATCAAGGTGTCAACGGCGGCTTCTTCAAGCGGGAAGCTGATCAGGTCCTTGACCCGCCAGCGCAGCGCGGAACGGATTTCTTCTTCCGGCACATCGGGAACATCCACCAGCATCAGCTGATAGGCATCATGAGGGAGAATCCAGACCCAGGGCTGGCTGCGCAGTCGGGAGGCTTTGGCGATGTCGCGCAGTTGCTCGGCGGAGATGTCCCGATAGGGCACTTGCTGAAGGCGCTTGATCGCAGGACGCCTGCCGGGCACCACATGAGCCAGCAGAAGATGGTCGGGTCTGGCTTCGCAGCCCACCACGCCTTGTCCGCTCCGGAATAAACGCCCCATCAGACGCTACTACCTCCGTTTCTGTATGATTTCGGCGGACGCATCACTTTCCACCTGGGAATGTTGTGCATCTGCGCGGCTCAATCACTGGGATCCTGATCACTCTTATCTTGGTATTATGGCCAGGGCCAAGAGCGCAAAATGACAAATTCTTGACCGTTAAACCATACTACCGGCTTATTGGCAATAGGAAAAGCGGACATCATGTTCCACCTCGTGCTTTACCAACCCGAGATTCCACCGAACACGGGCAATATCATTCGATTGTGCGCCAATGCCGGCTGCCATCTGCATCTGATCGAGCCTTTGGGGTTCGCGATGGAGGAGAAGGCGCTGCGGCGCGCCGGGCTGGATTATCATGAATGGGCAACGGTGCGGATCCACGCGGATTTCGACGGTTTTTTGACTGCCCAACAGCCGGCGCGTGTCTGGGCGTTAACCACCCGGGCGGAGCACTCCCTGTTCGAGGCCACGCTCAGCGAAGGGGACTATTTTCTGTTTGGTCCGGAAACCCGGGGCTTGCCGGACTCGGTGCTGTCACTCTGGCCGCAGCAGCAGTGGCGTCGGCTGCCCATGCGGGCGGAGGGGCGCAGCCTCAACCTGTCCAATGCGGTGGCGGTGGTGGCCTATGAGGCCTGGCGACAGTCGGGATTTGCCTAGACCGGCAGCCCGGCCGCCTGCCGGATGGCGTTGCGCATCAGGGTCGGGCTTCGATTGAACCCGCTCATGCCCAGATTGCGGGCCAGATGCAGTGCTGGATGGCGAGCACCGAAGAGCCGTTTCAGGCCCTCCATGGCGAGCATGGTCTGCAGGTTGTCAGTTTGTCGTTGCCGCTGGTAGCGGCGCAGAATCAGTGGCTCTTCAAGGGGCAGATTATTGGCCGCGGCGTCATGCAAGACCGCCGCCAGCGCCGCCGCATCCTTGAGCCCCAGATTGGCCCCCTGACCCGCCAGCGGATGGATGCTGTGAGCCGCATCGCCCACCAGTGCCGCACCGGGCTGGACATACCGTTTGGCATGGCGCTGATGCAAGGGAAAGTGCAGAACCGGGCTGTGTAGAGATACCTCGCCCAGAACACTCCCGATACCGGCACTCAGGGCCCGACACTGAGCCGATTTGCCGAGGCCGATGAACTCGTCGGCCGCCGGCGTGTCCAGCGACCAGACAATAGAGCTGGTGTCCGGCAGAGCCAGCGGCAGGAAGGCCAGTGGTCCCTGACGATGAAACGCCTGCCGGGCAGTCTGCGCATGCGGTTGCGTGTGCTGAACCGTGGCTACCACGGCCGTCTGGTCATAGGACCACTCACGGGTTGGCCACTGCAGTTGCGCGCGGAGCGGTGAGCGGGCGCCGTCGGCGATCAACAACAGTCGGGCCAGAATCGTGCGGCCGTCATTCAATACAACCCGCCAGCCATCGGCGTGACCAGCATGATGAGCTTCGCGCTCCACGGTTTCTATTCTGGCCGCCACTGGTCTGACCAGCTCAGGCCAGTCCAGCAGGGCCTGCCAGAGCGCATGCTCGACCACCCGGTTCTCCACGATATGACCGAGTTGCTTCAGTCCGGCCTGTTCTGGCGAGAAGCTGAGCTTGCCACTGCCTTCGGCATCCCAGACCTGCATGTGCGTATAACTGGCCAGACGATCTTCCGGCAACTGCAACCAGATGCCCAACTCACGCAGAAACTGTTCGCTGGCCAGCGAGAGCGCGCTGACCCGCGGGCCGAATGCCGCCGGGCCATCAACCGGCGGCAAGGGCTCGTCGAGCCCCGGACGCGGGTCCACCAGCCCCAGGGTCCAGGGCAGGCCGCGCAGTGCCAACGCGAGGCTGGCGCCCACCATGCCCCCACCGGCAATCAGAATGTCGACCGACTCCATCGGCTGCTCAGCCACTGTGCACTCTCCTGTATCGCGCCATCAAGTCGACATCCCCATGGCCCGCTGCGTCAGTATTTTCCGCACCCCGGGCAGCCCGTTAAGGGCGGCCAGACCCAGGCCCCGGGCATGCGCGACCATCGAGGGTTGCAACCCGAACAGGCTGACCAGCCCATGACAGGCCTGGGCGATCTGTCGCTGGTCCTGTGCCACCCGGTCAGCCCATTGGCGCAGCAGCTGTGCGTTACCCGGGTCGGGGGTCGCCTGTAGCGCTTCACCAAGTTCATGGAGGCTGCGCAGATGCAAGTTGAACCCCTGTCCGGCCACTGGGTGCAGGGTCAGGGCGCCATTGCCGATCACCGCCAGGCGGGCCCGCGCCTGTTCGCGCACCTGGCGAAACTGCAATGGGTAGCTTGACGCTGCTGACACTGCCGTGATCCGTCCCTGAGCGTAGCCAAAACACTCGGTCAGCGCCTGCTGCCAGTCTGTCTTGGTCCAATGGTCAAGGTGCAGAGTAAGGCTGTCTGGCACCACCCAGACCGCGGTCTGTCGGTGCCCGGCCAGAGGCAGCAGGGCGCGCGGGCCTTCGCGGCTGAAGCGTTCGTAGGCTCGACCATCCGAGGGGTATTCCCGTTCCAGGTTCAGCGTGTAGGCCACCTGATGATAATCATGTTGGCGATAGGTCAGCCCGAGCCGGTCTCCGAGACCAGAGCGGCCGCCATCGGCCAGAATCAGCAGGCGGGCTGACAGGGTGTCGCCATCCTCCAGCGTCAGGCTGACCCGATCGGCGGTGAAGCGGACGTCGGCGACGGTGCTGTTGTGCCGGATCTCGGGTTGATCAGCAGCCGGTCCGGACTGCAGCCCCTGATACAGGGCCGCTCCCAGTTGGCGGTTGCTGACCACGGCTCCGAAGGCCGGTTCCTTTGGTCCAGTCTCCAGGTCGGCCGTGCCCCAGTAGCCCTGCTGACTGACTTCGATATGACGAATCTCGCCGACCTGATCACGCAGCCCCTTCATCAGGCCCCAGGTCTCCAGAATATCCAGGCTGCGCCGGTTGAGCGCAGTGCCCCGGTCATCCAGCCCCGGAGGCTGCTTTGCCAGAGATACTGCGCTGTCAGAAGGCGCTTCGGCACTGTCGATCAGCACACAGTTGCGCCGCCAGTGAGCGGGCAGTGCATGAGCCATGGCGAGACCGGTCAGGCCCCCGCCCAGGATTGCAATGTCGTATGTCGGAGCCATAAGTGAAGACACCGGAAAATGTAGTGCCGATGATAGCAATAATTGGCGGGCGTTGTTGATTGAGGACCATTCCCTGGCAAGGATACTGAGGCCGGGTGCATGCCGTGCCTGGCGCAGCCATTAACTATTGACTGATGTTGTAGTCCGTGAGTATTCGGTCGTAGGTGCCGTTTTCCCTGATTTCCATCAGCCCTTCATTGAACGCCGAAATAATGGCTTCGCCGTCCGGGTGGTTCTGGCCAACGGTCAGATGCATATCGTTTCTGGAAATCGGAGTATCGACAAACTCGATATCATTCAGGTAGTCCGGGTTGACCTGGCCGATGTTCTCGCGCGCCACCAGTTCATCTTCCAGTGTCAGATCGATCATGTTGCGGCGGAGGCGGCGTATATTGGTGACCAGGTTGACCGCCGGTTCCTTGAAGAAATGTTCTCCGTTGTCGAACACATCGCCGTAGGCATATTCAATGATATGGCCCAGGCGCTTGCCGGTAAGGTCTTCGGGGGCCTGATAGTCGAAGTCATCACCGGCCCGCTTGATCAGCTTGACTTCATTGGCCAGAAAGGGGTCGCTGTAGTGCAGAAACTGCGCCCTCTCCTCGGTGTACCAGACGCCGACCAGCACATCGTACTCTCCGTCGCGGGCGCCATAGAGCGCCCTGGCCCAGGGCATGATCTCCCAGTCCAGATCAAAGCCTTGAGTCGCCAGTGATTCCCGAACGATTTCAATGGCAATGCCCTGATTGGGCACGTCCGGGTCAAGATAGGGACGCCACGGATCCCCGGCGACGACCAGCGTATCCGCTTTGGCCAGTGATGCGGTCAGGCCGATGATGGCCGCCAACAGAATGGACAACCGACGGTGCGAAGTAAAAACCGAATACAAGAACAAAACAGCGACTCCCCTGATGGTTGCTGTTCTATTGATTATATATATCTAGAAATAGGCATCTATTTAATGTGTAAATGGAACCTATTGACGTCAGTCGTGCAGCGATTTATGACGGTCATAGACGCAAAAAAGCCCCTGTAACGGGGCTTTTGCATTTGGCTGCTGCAACCTGCACGCGCCAGTCGAGACTGGCGCGCGGTGTTCAGGTCATCAAGGCTTAGACCGAGTAGTAAAGATCGAACTCGACCGGGTGCGTCGTCATGCGCAGACGCTCGATGTCATCTTCTTTCAGCTCGATATAGCCGTTGATCATGTCTTCGGAGAAGACACCGCCTTCGGTCAGGAAGGCATGATCTTCTTTCAGCGCTTCCAGGGCCTGCTCCAGAGAGTTGGCCACGGTCGGAATTTCCAGCGCTTCTTCCGCCGGCAGGTCATACAAGTCCTTGTCGGCAGCATCGCCGGGGTGGATCTTGTTCTTGACGCCGTCGAGGCCAGCCATCAGCAGCGCGGCAAAGGCCAGATACGGGTTGGCCGTCGGATCCGGGAAGCGGGTCTCGATCCGCTTGCCTTTCGGGCTGGCCACGTAAGGCACCCGGATGGACGCGGAACGGTTGCGGGCCGAGTAGGCCAGCATGACGGGGGCTTCAAAGCCCGGCACCAGACGCTTGTAGGAGTTGGTGGAAGCGTTGGTGAAGGCGTTCAGGGCACGGGCGTGCTTGATGATGCCGCCAATATAGTACAGGGCGGTCTCGGACAGGCCCGAGTACTTGTCGCCGGCAAACTGATTCACGCCGTCCTTCCAGAAAGACTGGTGAACGTGCATGCCGGAACCATTGTCACCGACCAGCGGCTTGGGCATGAAGGTGGCTGTCTTGCCATAGGCGTGGGCCACATTGTGTACACAGTACTTCATGATCTGGACTTCGTCGGCCTTGGCGACCAGGGTGTTGAACTTGACCCCGATTTCACACTGACCGGCATTGCCCACTTCGTGGTGGTGTACTTCGATGTCCAGACCCATGGCTTCCATGGCATCACACATGGCAGAGCGGACATCATACAGGCTGTCGACCGGAGGCACGGGGAAGTAGCCGCCCTTGACGCGCGGACGGTGGCCCATGTTGCCGCCTTCGAACTTGTCAGCTGACGCCCAGGCGCCTTCTTCCGACTCGATGGAGTAGCCAGCGCCCTGCATATTGACGTGCCAGTTGACACTGTCAAACACGAAAAACTCTGGCTCCGGACCGAAGAAGGCTGTATCGCCCAGACCCGTCGACTTCAGGTAGGCTTCGGCGCGCTTGGCCACAGACCGCGGATCACGCTCGTAGCCCTGCATGGTAGACGGCTCCACGATGTCACAACGCACGATAACAGTGCTGTCTTCGGTGAAGGGATCCATAACCGAAGCGGCGTCATCGGGCATCAGAATCATGTCGGATTCGTTGATGCCTTTCCAGCCGGCGATGGACGAGCCATCGAACATCTGTCCGGTTTCAAAAAATTCTTCGTCGACGCCTTTTGCCGGGATGGTGACGTGCTGTTCCTTCCCCTTGCTGTCGGTGAACCGCAGGTCCACCCATTTGGCGTCGTTATCCTTGATCAGCTTCAGAGTATGCTCTGACATGTTAAAGGCCTCTCCACTATTTGGGCCCTGGGCCGGGCCGATTGCTTTTACACTCAAGATGAGTGGGCTTGCGCTCCACTGCACCACTTGTGGGCATTCAAAGCAAGGCCTGTGCCAGTCCCTCTTGCAACAGGGGGTATTGCGTCGCCGGGTTCGCGCCTGCGAGGGGGTGCAGGATAGCTATGCCCCGTCATGTCGGGCCGTGTGGCCCATCCGTTGGTGCTCACAATTGCGACGGAACTGCAAAGGAGGTGGCGCAGCCGTGCTGAAAGCCGGCGCAAGACAGTCGGGTTGTGCTCAAAAAAGCACCTTTATGGTGCGGCCGTGCACTGAAGTGACGCACGATATCGGTGCGCAGCCTTTACAGGGCTGAGTATAGTGGCATGGCTCTCACGTGACAGAGCCTCTATGGGCTGCTGGTCGAGGTTTTCAGGGGACCCACTACTGGCGTTGCTGCACCATTGTGGGGCGCTTTCTTCAGGGGCGGGGGAACAGAACAGGTGGAGGGTCAGCAAGAGCAGGCGGGCGCGGGCCCACCTGCTGCAAAGTCAGCTTCAGTGGGCCGTTTCGCTATCGGAGTCAGCCGCTTGCTGCTGTTCCTGGCGCTGCTTGTGCAGGGCGTCAAAGTTCACCGGTGCCAGCATTACAGGCGGGAAGCTGCCCTTGACCACCATGCTGTCGACGGTTTCGCGGGCATACGGGAACAGCAGGCTGGGGACATAGGCGCCCAGCATCTGCTCCAGTTGCTGCTCTTCAAACCCGACGATGGTGGCGATGCAGCCCTGCTCGACTTCAGCCAGAAAGGCGGTCTGCTCTTCCAGCTTGGCGGTGACCGTAACCCGGATCACGACTTCGTAGGCGTCATCGGCCAGCTTGCTGGACTTGGTGTTAAGATCAACCTTGATCTTGGGTTTCCATTGCTCGCGGAAAATCTGGGGAGCATTCGGTGATTCGAACGAGGTGTTGCGGGTAAAGAGCCGCTGGATACCAAAACGGGTTTTGGGTTGTTCTTCAGCCATAAAATGTCACTCCTGTGTGCGACCCAGCAGGTCGTCGAGTCGTTGTTGTCTTTCCAATTGAAACAGTTCATCACACCCGCCAACATGCACATCGCCAATCCAGATCTGCGGCACGGTGCGGCTGCCGGCTTTTTTCGTCATCTCGGCGCGCAGGGCAGAGTCGTTGTCGACCGGGCGCTCATCAAAGTCCACCTGCTTGCTCGCCAGCAATTGCTTGGCACGGATGCAAAACGGGCAGAACCGGGTCGTGTAGATCACGACAGGTGCGCGCGGTGACATCAGTTCTTCCACAGCGGCATACGACTGCTTTGCCATTCCATTACGCCACCCTTGAGCCGGTATACCGGATCAAAGCCGGCCTTGCGCAATTCAGCACCGGAGGCGCCCGAACTGTGCCCGACCTGGCAGACGACAATGATGGGCTTCTTCTTGTGCTTTTCCAGTTCACCCATGCGTTCTTTGAGCTTGGCCGCCGGGATGTTGATGGCGTGAGGCAGATGGCCCTTGCCAAAGTCTTCCGCTTTACGCACATCCACGACCACCGCATCCTGGGTGTTGATCAGGGTGGTGGCCTGCTGCGGCGTCAGAGACTGGCCGCCACGCGAGGTTTCCGACAGGATGACCCAGACCAGAAAGCCCGCCCACAGGGCCACCAGCATCCAGTTCTGACTGACAAAATCGATTAATTCCAGCATCTCGGCTACTCAGACTCATTCGGCTTCCAGAGAAGAGCGGCGAGTATACACCATGAGTCGGAGGCCATCATCCCCAGTCGAGCAGGCATTATCGGACGGTCCGTGAAGCGTAAAAACGGCGCCCGACCCCTGCCCTGATGGTGGTGTGGCGGCAGGTGACTCGCTACCCCGGCTCAATCTGAGTAGAATAGGGAGCGAAAGTGCCCCTCAAGCCGATTTCATTGATGCCACACAGACCATAATGACCGGGCAGCGACTGAACGGAGACCGCAAGGCGTCCGCAGTTCGCCATAACAAGATCAGAAATGAACGGGACACCGGCAGAGACTACCTGCAGCAAGACGGGTGTTCATGGATCTGGTCGGGGGAGTTGAGTTAACGCATTGAAGCAGAGGTCACTATGTCTGCAGCAAATCAGTCTGCGCAAAAGAAAACCGTCGCCCTGATTATTCTGGACGGCTTCGGATACAGCGAAACATCACAGTCGAATGCCATTCGTGAGGCCAATACGCCCACCTGGGATCGGCTCTGGAAGGACTATCCCCACAACCTGGTGAAAACCTCCGGGCTGGCGGTCGGTCTGCCCGAGGGGCAGATGGGCAACTCCGAAGTGGGGCACATGAACCTGGGTGCCGGGCGCATCGTGTACCAGAGCTTTACCCGCGTCTCCAAGGATATTGAAGACGGCCACTTTGCCCACAATGAAGCGCTGGTTCATGCTGTCGAAAGCGCCAAAAAAGCCGGCGGCAAGGTGCACATTCTTGGCCTGGCTTCCCCTGGTGGCGTGCACAGCCATGAAGACCATCTCATTGCCATGATCGATCTGGCGGCAGCCCGCGGCGTCGACGTCTGTGTACACGCCTTCCTGGATGGCCGCGATACCCCGCCGCGCAGCGCCGAGGCGACACTGAAAAAGCTGCAGGAGCACAGTAAAGCCAAGGGCGTAAGCGGCGTGGTGTCATTGATCGGACGCTACTACGCGATGGATCGTGACAACCGCTGGGAGCGGGTGCAGCAGGCCTACGATCTGCTGACGCAGGGCAAGGCCGAGATAGTAGCCGCCGATCCGGTGGCGGGCTTGCATACCGCCTATGAGCAGGACAAGGATGATGAATTTGTCCCCCCCACCTCGATTCGGTCCGGTGATGACGCGGCTGTAATGGCGGATGGTGACAGTGCCGTATTCATGAACTTCCGCCCTGACCGGGCGCGCGAACTGACCCGGGCCTTCGTTGACGACGGTCTGGACAGCGATCTGGACCGCAGTGTGCGGCCGGCACTCTCCGACTTCGTGACCCTGACGGAATACGCTGCCGACATCAAAGCCTCCTGTGCCTATCCGCCGACACCGCTCAAGAACACGCTTGGCGAATACCTGGCGGACAAGGGCAAGACCCAGTTGCGGATTGCCGAAACTGAAAAATACGCCCATGTCACCTTCTTCTTCAACGGTGGCGAAGAAAAGCAATATGCGGGTGAAGATCGCGAACTGGTGCCCTCACCGAGAGTCGCGACCTATGACCTGCAGCCGGAAATGAGTGCGCCTGAGGTCACCGAAAAGCTGGCTGCGGCCATCCGCTCCGGCAAATATGACCTGGTGGTCTGCAACTACGCCAATGGTGATATGGTCGGGCATACCGGCAAGATGGATGCCGCCATCAAGGCCGTGGAGACGCTGGACTGGGCACTTGCAGAAGTCACTCAGGCCATCCTGGATGTGGACGGCCAGTGCCTGATCACCGCAGACCACGGTAATGTCGAACTGATGGTCGACCCGAAAACCGGTGGCGCCGTGACCTCCCATACGGTGTTTCCCGTACCGTTGGTCTATGTCAGCAACAACAGGCAGAAGGCGCTGAAAGAAGGGCGCCTGTGTGATATTGCGCCGACTTTGCTGTACATGCTGGGCGAGACGCAGCCGGAAGAGATGACGGGTGATAACCTGCTTGGCTGACGCGCACGACAAGGTCGGGCTGTCGTCGCGGCGCCTGTTGCGCCGCGGCGCTCTGCTGCTGTGTCTGGGGCTGACGGTGGTCAGCCTGCAGGTGCCCGGTCAGAATTCGGTGTCGCAGGCTGATATCGATGCGCTGGTGGCGGAGATCGAGCGACTGCAGAATCGCCTGGAGCAAAACCGGGCGGAGCGCAGCCGCATGGCACAGCGTCTTGAAGAGTCCGAGCGCGAGATTGCCGCCAATCGACGGCGTCTGAGTGATGTGGAGTCTGCGCTGGCAGAGACGGAGGACGAGCTTACCGGATTGCGCTCGCGCGAGCGCACTCTGGAGGCCCGTCGTCAGGAGCAGGCACGCGACATCGAGACCTTGCTGGTGTCCGCCTACAAGAGTCAGCAACAGACGCCGCTGAAAGCGCTGTTGTCGCCGGATTCGCTGTCACATGGGCAGCGGATGATGACCTTTTACCAATACTTTAATGCCGCTCAGGTGGCGGAGCTGCGGGCATACGAACAGACTCTGACCGAGTTGCTCGAAGTGACCGCGGGTATCGCCGCACGGCAGGCCGACCTCGAAGCGCAGAACGCGCAGTTGATTGAAGAGAATAATCGGTTGTTGCAGAACCGCAATGAGCGGCGTCAGGTGGTGGCCCGACTGGCCGAGGAAATCGCCACGCAGGAACAGGAAGTGGCCGAGAAGGAGGCCGAGCGCGAGGAACTGGAAGCGCTGCTGCGCGAAGTGGAGCAGGCGCTGGAGCAGTTCGAATTCGGCGACGACGAAATTCCGTTCGCGGACTTGCGCGGGCAAATGGGCTGGCCCGTTGAGGGCGAGGTCAGGTTACGCTATGGTCAGCGCAACGAGCGCACGAATTTGGTGTCAGACGGATTACTCGTGGCCGCCGAGCCAGGCAGTTCGGTACGAGCCATTCACTACGGCAGGGTAGTCTTTTCCGACTATCTTAAAGGATACGGGTTGATGGTGATCATCGACCATGGAGAAGGATATCTCAGTCTGTACGGACGCAATGAGGTATTGGAGCGGGATGTAGGCGACTGGGTACGCGGTGGGGAAACCATTGCCCAGGTCGGAGATTCAGGGGGCTTTTCCGAGCCTGCTCTGTACTTCGAGGTCCGCCATCGGGGTGAGCCGACTGATCCACAGAACTGGCTTGCACGTTAAATGATCAGGGCGCCGGAATACAGGCGCAATCCAGTCCGGCACCGAAGGCGGGCGTAAAGTGGAGAGAAGTACATGATTTTCAAGACACGTTCGGCGGTCAGTCTGGTAGCGGTCCTGCTGTTTGGCTTTGCAATAGGCGTAGGTTCGACCGTTTATGCAGACCGTCACTCGATTGAACTGAGCGGTAACCTGCCGGTTGACGAGATTCGTCAATTGGCGCAGGTGATCGACCGCATCAAGCGCGCCTATGTGGATGAAGTGGATGACGACGAACTGATCCGCAATGCCATCGACGGCATGCTGTCCGGGCTCGATCCTCATTCCAGCTATCTGACACCGGATGACTTCTCCGACCTGCGGGAATCCACCTCAGGCCGCTTTGGCGGCTTGGGTATTGAAGTACAGATGGAAGACGGGTTGGTTAAGGTGGTGTCACCGATTGATGACACGCCGGCCTATCATGCCGGCGTGCGCGCCGGTGATCTGATCTCCCGGCTTGATGGCGAGTCCGTGCAGGGCATGAGCCTCAACCAGGCTGTGGACATCATGCGTGGTGAACCGGGAACGGATATCACACTGACCATCCTGCGGGGCAGCGAAACGCTTGAAATCACCATCGAGCGGGCGATCATTCAGGTGACCTCGATCCGCAGCCGTATGCTGGAACCCGGGTTCGGTTTTGTCCGCATCAGTTCCTTCCAGCAGAACACCGGACGCGACCTGGCCCGCGAGATTGACAGCCTGAAAGAAGAATACGGCAGTGACCTGCGTGGTCTGGTGCTGGATCTGCGCAATAACCCGGGCGGATTGCTCAATGCGTCTGTTGATGTGGCGGATGTGTTCCTGTCCGAAGAACTGGTGGTCTACACCGAAAGCCGGATTCCCGACAGTGCTCACCGCTACCATGCGCGCCGCTCCACGCCCTACCCGGATATTCCCCTGGTCGTACTGGTCAATGGCGGCTCGGCTTCGGCCAGTGAGATCGTGGCCGGTGCCCTGCAGGACCACGGTCGTGCGGTAATCCTGGGCACCCAGAGTTTCGGCAAGGGCTCGGTACAGACCGTGCTGCCGCTGGACAATAACAGCGCGCTCAAACTGACCACTGCCCGCTATTATACGCCTGCCGGTCAGTCGATTCAGGCCGAGGGCATTACCCCGGATCTGGTGGTACGCCAGGGCCAGTTCGCTGTGGATGATATGCCGCTGCGCCGTGAGCGCGACCTGCGCGGCCATCTCGAGCGGCTGGCGGATGAAGCAGACATGGATCCTTCAGAGCTGGACGAGGAAGAACTAATCAATCGCGACTTCCAGCTCTATGAGGCATTGAATCTGCTCAAGGGTCTGTCGATACTGCAGCGGTGATCATGCGGACTCGGGGCGGATCATGGAGGCATTGCACAGCACTGTACCTCCTGTTGGTCATGGTAGCCGGTCTTTCAGTGCCGGCAGCCGACGCCGCTCCGGGTCCACGCATGGTCATCATCATCGATGACCTGGGCAACAATCGGCGCCTCGGTGAAGCGGCAATCGACCTGCCGGGAAACCTGACTTTTTCCATTCTCCCCGGGCTGGCCTACAGCACCGCGCTGGCCGAGCGTGCGCATGCCGAAGGACGCGAAGTGATGCTGCACATGCCGATGGCCAACCACAGCCGTTTCCCCCTGGGCCCGATGGGGCTGGAAGCCCACATGACGGCCAATGAATGGCAGGAGACGCTGGACGAGGCGCTGGCTGATGTCCCGCATGCCGCCGGGCTCAACAACCATATGGGCAGCCTGCTGACAGAGCGCGAAGAGCCGATGGGTCTGGTCATGGAGACCCTTTCAGAGCACAACCTCTATTTTATCGACTCCCTGACCAGTGCCCGCAGCATCGCTTATCAGACTGCGCGACAGCATGATGTGCCGGCGCTCAAGCGCCATGTCTTTCTGGATCATGAGCAGACGGATGCCTTTATCAGCGGGCAGTTCGAACAGGCTTTGGCCATCATGGAGCAGCAGGGCTGGGTGATCATGATTGGCCACCCCTACCCGGAAACGATCGATTTTCTGGACTGGATACTCCCGTTACTGGACGAGGTCGGAGTAGAGCTGGTCACCCCATCGGAGTTGATTCGCACGCAACAGCCATTGACACTGGCAGACTGACCGTCGGCCGAAGGTGGCTCCGCTATGGTGTTTACTGATACCCACTGCCATTTTGATTTCCCTGCTTTTGACGGCGACCGGGAGGCGTTGCTGGCAGAATGCTGGCGACGCGGCGTCGAGCGCATTGTGGTGCCGGGCGTTGCCGCCGCTCAGTGGCCGCGCCTGTCGATGCTGCGTCATGACCGGGTAAGCATATACTGCGGCTTGGGTCTGCACCCCTGGTTTTCCGAACAGCATGAGTCGGACCATCTTGCACAGCTTGAAACTGGGTTGCGTGAAGGGAATGTGGTGGCGGTCGGTGAAACAGGCCTGCACGGCCCGGCAGGCAAGATGGATCAGCAGGTTGAATTACTGGAAGCGCAGTTGGACCTGGCCCGGCAGTTTCAACTGCCGGTCATCCTTCATCAGGTCGGCGCACACAATGAGCTGATTCGCAGTCTCAAGCGTTGCCCGCCGGTGTGCGGCGGCGTGGTACATGCTTTTGCCGGCAGTTTCGAAATGGCTCAGGAATACCGTGTGGCTGGCCTCTGGCTGGGCGTGGGGGGCGTGATCAGCTATCCGCGTGCCCGCCGCACACGGGCAGCAGTCGCCAGACTGCCGGCGTCTGCTCTGGTACTGGAGACCGACGGGCCCGATATGCCGCTGTCGGGCTTTCAGGGCTGTCGCAACAGCCCGGTGCAGATACCGTCGGTGTTTCGTGCGCTTTGTCAGGTCAGGGGCGTGCGTTTGCCCGACGAACGTCTGGCCCTGGCCCGTGCACTCGAGCAGAATGCGAACAATCTGTTCCCGGCTGCCAAGTCGCCTCAATAGTCCCGGCGCCAGCGCAATTCCAGGCCGCCGCTGCGCCCACCGGTGCCGGCCCGGGTTTCCAGGTTCAGGTTGGGGGTCAGCTCCACCTCGACAGACCCGGCCCAGTCTCGATCCTCATTGAGATCGGTGTCCAGCTCCAGGTAGACGCGACTGTTCAGATAGCGGCCAACACGCAGTGTCGCAGCCTCCCCTTCGTCGCCAGCAGCCTCCACCTCAAGCGTATCCAGACCGAGCGTCTCGCGTGTGGCCATAAACAGGTCCAGGCTGTCGCCTCCCCGAAGCTGATTGATCGCATTGGCCAGTTGCAGGGCCTGCCAAGGCGTCATATTCTGCACCGACTTGCCGAACAGCAATTGCGCAACAATTTCATCTTCCGGCAGGGAGGGCTCAGAGCGCAGCGTCAACTGCAACTGGTCGGCGCTGCCGCTGATAGTGGCTTCAATGTTAACGTCACGACGCTGATGTACAGCGATGATCTGCAGATCGATGGCCTCTTCAATCAGTCGTACCTGCCCTTCCTGCAACTGGAATTGGCGGGTCAGCAGATTGAAGGTGCCGGATTCGATGGTCAGCGCCCCGTCCGATTGCAGGTCATCCATGGTGCCGCCCAGGCGCAGCTCACCGGACAGGCGAGCGTTCAGACCATTGCCCCGGATGGTTGCCGGACCATCGGTTCTGATGCCGATATCCAGGGCAATGGGCAGGCTGCCGTTGAGACCGTTGCCGTTATCTTCATTGTGGATCTCCAGCTGTGCTACGGCCGGACCGGTCAGGCGGTTGATGTTGACGGTCAGGCCGATCAGGCGCAGATCTCCGGCCAGCAGAAAGTCCGGCCAGGGGCCGGTCAGCGTCAAAACCCCTGAAGCCAGGCTTTGCACGTCAGGACGTTGCACAACGGCAGCCTGATCGAGTTCGGCGCGCAGATCGCTGACCAGGGTGCCGTCTTCAAACGCGAGGTTTCCACCAATGGTGAAGGTGCCGTCGCCTGCCCGGGCCGAACCGTCCACATTGATCGTATTGATGTCAGTGCTGTCCAGGCTGATCTGAATGCGATCCAGTTCGGCCCCCACTTCCGGCAGGCGGAAGGTGCCGTCTTCCCAACGCAGACTGCCGGCAATATCCGGGTTGGCCAGGGAGCCGGCAAAGCGACCTTCACCGGCAATGGCGCCAGCCACCTGAAGCTGATCCTGGCCAAGCCAGAACAGGGTTTCTTCGGTGCTCAGATCAATGCTCCAGAAAACGGCGAGCGGCCAATCTTCTACCGGCGTCTCCAATCGTTGCAACCAGGGTTCACGTGGCGTCTCCACACTGGCAATGATCAGGTCCCGGCCCGGGCGGCGCAGGCCACTGGTCAGTGTCAGAGCTTCGTCGGTGGTGATCAGTTGAGTGTTGAACTCAAGGTCCAGCGCTTCACTGTCATCCAGCGCTGACCAGCGGGTTGTCCAATCCATGTAGGCGCGAACGTCCGGGTCATCACCTTCACCGCTCATGCGCAGGCTGCCGGACCCTGTCCAGGTACTGCCCGGAAGGGGCAGGTCTGCAGGTGGGGCCCATTCCAGGCCACTCCAGTCAACAGCCAGATCCCACAGGTCGTCCTCAAGTCCGCCGCGGCCAATCACTTCCAGCGAGTCGCCCATGCGGATTTCCAGTTGCGACAGGTCGATCTTTTCCAGGGCCATTTCGCGGCCTCTGATCAGACCTTCCAGGCGACCCAGCAAAATCTGATCTTGTTGCTCACCGTCCATATCCATATTGATGTCGACCTGCCAGTCAGGCCAGCCGGCGTCCAGCCGGGCATGCCCGGACACCTGGGCAACAAAATCCTCTGGTGCAGGCAGAAAACGGTGCAACGGGAAGGCCTGCACTTCAACATCCAGCTGTCGCGGCAGCAGGTCCTCCGTGCCACTCTGGCCATTGGCACTCAGTTGTGCTTCTCCCCAGTCGAGTTGCAGGTCTTGCAAATGCCATTGCTGCGCAGAGGCCTCTCGCCACTCGAGAGTGACGTCTGTGCTGGCGGCCAGTGTTTCACGATCCCATACGCCTTGATGGCGAGTGCGCAGGGAGATGTCCGCATCGGTGGTATTGCCTTCCAGGCTCAGGTTCAGTTGGTGCGTCAGGCGGGCCTCTATCAATTCGTCGGGCAGATCCACCCAGGGGGCGATATCTTCGGTGCGCAACCGTTCACCCTGTAGTTGCCATTGCCCCTGTTCCCAGGGGCGACCACGGCCTTCCAGGCTGATAAACCGGTCCTGCCAGTTCAGATCAGCCTGCAACTGGTCGGCCTGCCAGTTGAATGAGCCGGTCAGACTTTCACCCAGGTAACGCGCATTTACCCGAGCCTGGGCCAGCAGGTCCGGGTCGGCCGCCCGTCCGCGTGCAGACAGTGAAGAGACCACCCGACCTTCGGCCAGTTCTTCCGGCCAGTCTGGCAGAAGCTGACGCCCATCGGCGAAGTTGATTTCCAGGGGTGCAATGTCGAGCTGCACTGGCCAGTCCTGCCAGTCGCGGTCAAGGTCGGGGCGCACCGAACCCGAAGCGCTCAGACGGCTGTCACGCCATTGGGCCGTGAGCGTTTCTACCAGTAGCTGATCCATAGCCATCAGGGGTGCTTCCAGCTCTGCTTCCCAGGCATCACCCATGAGCAGACCCTGGGCAGTGAGGCTGGCACGCCCAGCCAGGTCGTCAAGCGGCCCCTGAACAGACCCACTGCCGGTCAGGTTTGCGGTCAGGTCCTGCGGCCAGTCCATCAGTTGTGCGAGCAAGGGGCCCAGCGGCAGTTCGTCCAGCTCCCAGTTCACATCCAGCGATTGATCTGCGAGGTCATAGCGACCGTTGCTGAACAGTGTCGGGGCCTCTTCTCCGGTCTCCAGGGTAAGGCGCAAATTGCTCCAGCTCACGCTCGGAAACTCGAAGGCAGTGTCTGCTTCGGCAGACCAGGGCACATTGCCCAGGGCGGTATCGGTGGGCAGCAGCCCCTCGGCGGTTAGGGTGCCGTTCCATATGGGCAACTCGAACTGCCCGTCTTCATCCAGACCCCGGCCGGTCAGTCGGCCTGACAGGGTGGCGCCGCCATATACCGGATCAGACCAGTAGGGGGTGGCCACATCATCGTCCAGGCGACCGTCCACCTGTAACTGGCCGCGCTGCTCGGCAAGGTCCCAGTTCCCGCTGATATCGACCACCGATTCGCTCAGGCGTGCGCTGGCGGTCAGCGCTTCCACTTGCAGCAGGACGCCGGCTGCCTGCAGATCGATTTGGGCCGGATGATGATGCCAACGTGATATCAATTCAGCCTCAAGGGTCCAGCGGCCGTCTTCGGGCCAGATCAGACGGGCTTGCAGCGTGTCTTCGGCATCCAGTGTATGAGCGGCGATGTCTTCCGGGAGAAAGGGCCGCACCAGGCTCATCGGAATGTTCAACTCACCTTCCATGCGGGTTCCATCAGGGCCGTAATGGCCGTGCAGGCGGCTTTCGCGACCAGCCACTCGCAGACGCACTTCGTCAAAACCGAGTTTGCCCTGATCATGAGCCACCTGGCCTTCCAGCTCTATCGGCTCACCCTGCCATGGAAACGAAAATTCATTGATCTGTACACGCTGGCCACCCAGATCGGCTGTGATGTCAACACGACCGGTAAGCGCGGTGTCTTCCGGCCACTGGCTCATGGCATGGGCCCAGGTGTTGGTGGGCAGTGTCATGTCCCCGCTCAGCAGCCACAGCTGACCGTCGGGTGAGGGCTGCGCACTAAGCAGCAGCAGGTTGGTATCGTCGTCCTGCCAGTCCAACCGGACAATGGGCAATTTGTCCAGTTCGGGCCAGGCCAGAGCCCCGGTCAGACGCCCGTAGAGGGCATCACCCTCGGCGCTGGTCAGACGCAGTTCACCGATGTCCAGACGCTCAAGCCAGATGCCGAACCCGTCCAGCTCGATGGGTTCTGCCTCTGTGAGGTCGAGCGGCTCTTCGCGGGGTGGCCCCGGATCCATCCGGCGCAGTCGGTCCAGGTCGACCACCACTCGACGGGCCGTCAGTTCCTCGATGGTGATCGCCAGTTCCCATTGATTGAGCGGGTAGCGCAGCTCGAGATCGTCGACACTGATCGCAGCTTCATCCACCCCCGGCGGGAAAACACGCACCCGGTCAGCCTGCCACTGGGTCAGGGAGGGGCTGCTCAGGCCGTTGACCTGAACCTGCCAGGCGGTTGTTTCATTGGCCAACCACAGACCTTGCTGGGCCACCCAGACCCTGCCGGATGCCGTGCCAAGCAGGGTGCCGATCACCAGCAGCAGGACGAACAAAAGGACCAGCAGCAAGTACAAGAAACCCTGCACCGTGCGCAGCAGAACCGTGGTGATGCTTTGTGTTACCAGGCCCATCAAAAAGCCTGCCCGATACTGAAATAGAAACGCCACTCTGAGCCCCAGTCCGGCAAGGGTGACCCGACATCGATGCGCAAGGGTGCAAAATCCGTGAAGAAGCGCAGGCCGAGGCCGGCCCCGAGCGCAGGGTCGTCCCAGTCGAGGGTGGCGCTGCGCGACAACCAGGCGGCATCGACAAAACCGACGGTACCCCAACGTTCGGACCAGCGCACGCGCTGCTCGACGCTCTGCAGCACTCGGGTGCGGCCGCCATCCGTGGGGCTGACGCCCTGGAAAGGCCAGCCGCGCACGGAGCCGCCACCACCGGCATAAAGACGCTCGGTAACTGACAGGCGATCCAGGTCCAGTTCATCTCCCAGCCCGAACAGGGTTGAGCCTTCGGTGGTCGCGGCCAGCGTCAGGCTGTCGGTCTGAGCCCAATAACCGCGCCAGCTGGCACGTACCTGGCCATAGTGAGGTTGTGTGCCGGACAGTGAAAAGTTGGGGGTAAAGCCGAACAGCAGGCGAGTGCCGCGCCTCGGGTCGAGCACATCATCGCGCGTATCTCTGACCACATTGGTTGGCAGCGCCAGCCATTGCTCGAAGTCGACCACCCCTTCTTCGGTAGTGGTCCAGGAGGAGCGGACGTCAACACCCGAGTTGCCGACCCAGCTGTCGGTCAGGATCTGTTCCAGATTGAAACCCTTCTGCCAGACATAGGTGCGCTGGTCGGCAAACAGGGTGCGTTCCAGACTGGTACTGACGGTCAGCCGGGGCCATTCGGGGCGCCGCCGTGGAATCGTCAGGGCCGCGCCCACCCGCTGAGTCAGGAAACTGGTCCGGGCATCGAGCACCAGGCGTTCACCGCGTCTGCTGAAGTTGCGGTGTACCCATTCCGCATTGACGCCGGGGCCGGCATCGGTGTCATAACCGCCGCCGAGCTTGAGGGTGCGATGGAAGCGTTCCTGTACATGGTAGGTGACCACGACCTCATTGTTTTCATCCGGTTCCGACACCTGTTCATCGACCCGGGCAAACAGATTGGACTCATACAGATTGAGCCGCGCGCGGTCCAGACGCGGTCGCTGAAAGCATTCTCCATCCTCGATACCGGTCAGGCGTCGTGTGTAGGAACTTCTGACCTCTTCCGTGCCTTCGATACGGACCTCCGAGATGTTGACCTGAGGACTGTCTTCCATATAGAAACGCAGATCACCGGCGTTGCCGCGCCGGTCAAGGCTCAGTTCATAGCGCACATTGACGCGCAGGTAGCAGGCGCTGGATTGGATCTCCCGCCGCAGTCGGGTCTGCAGGTCCAGAATATTCTGCGCGACCAGCGGCTCGCCGGTCTGAATGGTGTCTTCGGCATTCAATGGAGTGGTCAGTTCTTCCGGCCAGTCCCAGATAATCTGACGCACCACGAAGCGCCGCCCGGGATCCACCCGGTAGCGCAGACGGTTGTAGTCTTCCTCGGGACGCGGCTGGATATCATGGTTGTAGTAGCCGGCAGAACGCAGATGTTCCGCCAGAATCTGCATCTCTGCGCTCTGCTGCGACAGGGGACGGCTCGCTACCTGCAGGCCCTGGCGCAGATCCTGCCGATACCGGTCCAGTGCATCGCGCCAGCGCTCGACCAGGTCATTGTCAACGGCACTGGTGATTTCGAGCGTATCGGCATTGGTTGCCGCAAAACGGGTTTCTGCATGCGCCTGACCGACCCACAGGCACAGCACGGCCGGCAGCCAGGCCCACCCTGCTGCCCGAAAACGCACTTTTACAAAGAGCGTGTGAAAAGAAACCAGCCGATTTTCCAAAAACACTGACCTGAACAACGTACGGAGCCCGAATTGCGTACTGTAACAGGCTCTGAGGTCAACGCGCATGCCCTATACAGGCTTTTTAGGCCGGTTCTCTCACGGACTGCCTGCACTGATCAATCACATGTTGCGTCGATATTCGCCGCCCACTTCAAACAGCGTGTGGCTGATTTCACCAAGACTGGCCACCTTGACTGTGTGCATCAGGGTGGCAAACAGGTTGCGTCGGGCCCGCGCATCCTCTGCAAGCTGGCGCAATGCCGGCTCGGCAGCGGCCTTGTGTAGGCTGCGAAAGCGCGCAACCTGCTCGATCTGTTGCTGTTTTTCATTGTCGGTGGAGCGCATCAGCTCAACCGTCGGTGTGTCCTCGCTGTCTTCTGCCGCCTTGAAGGTATTCACGCCAATAATCGGCAATTCGCCGCTGTGCTTCTTGTGTTCATACACCATGGATTCGTCCTGAATCTTGCTGCGCTGATACATGGCATCCATGGCGCCCAGAACGCCACCACGCTCATTCAGACGCTCGAACTCCGCATAGACCGCTTCTTCAACCAGGTCGGTCAGGTATTCCAGGGTAAACGAGCCCTGCAGCGGGTTTTCATTCTGGTTCAGCCCCAGTTCACGATTGATGATCAACTGAATGGCGACGGCTCGCCGCACACTGGCTTCCGTGGGCGTGGTGATAGCTTCATCAAAGGCATTCGTGTGCAGGCTGTTGCAGTTGTCGAGCAGTGCATACAGCGCCTGCAGCGTGGTCCGGATGTCGTTGAACTGAATTTCCTGCGCGTGCAGCGAGCGTCCGGACGTCTGGATATGATATTTCAGCATCTGCGAGCGCGCATCGGCGCCATACCGGTGTTTCATCGCACGCGCCCAGATCCGTCGAGCCACCCGGCCAATCACCGCGTATTCCGGGTCCATGCCGTTGCTGAAGAAGAAGCTCAGGTTGGGCGCGAAGCGGTTGATGTCCATACCGCGTGCCCGGTAGTACTCGACCAGGGTAAACCCGTTGGCCAGGGTGAAGGCCAGTTGCGTGATGGGGTTCGCCCCCGCCTCGGCAATATGATAGCCGCTGACGCTGACGCTGTAGAAATTGCGCACCCCGTTGTTGATGAACCAGTCCTGCACATCGCCCATCAGGTGCAGCGCGAACTCGGTCGAGAAGATGCAGGTATTCTGCGCCTGATCTTCTTTCAGAATATCTGCCTGCACGGTGCCACGCACCTGTTGCAAGGTGTCGGCGGCGATGCGCTGATAGGTATCAGCGTCTACTACCTGATCGCCTGTGATGCCCAGCAGGCCCAACCCAAGGCCATTGTGTCCTTCGGGCAGATCGCCCTGATAGCCTACCGGGTTCTTGCCCAGCCGCTGCTGAATGGTCTTTTCGGCCTCCGGCCACTGGCCGGATTCTCGCAGATGCTTTTCCACCTGCTGGTCAATGGCGGTGTTCAGGAACATGGCCAGAATCATCGGCGCCGGTCCATTGATGGTCATGGATACCGACGTGGTTGGCGCGCAAAGATCAAAGCCGGAATACAGCTTCTTCATGTCATCCAGGGTGGCGATGGACACGCCACTGTTGCCGATCTTGCCGTAGATGTCCGGCCGCTCGGCCGGGTCTTCACCATACAGGGTGACCGAGTCGAAAGCGGTCGAGAGGCGCGCTGCCGGCTGACCGTGCGACAGGTAATGAAAGCGGCGGTTGGTGCGCTCAGGCGGGCCTTCGCCGGCAAACATCCGGGTCGGGTCTTCGCCGCTGCGCCGATAGGGGTAGACGCCGGCGGTGTAGGGGAAGTGGCCGGGCAGGTTTTCCTGTCCGGTGAACCAGACCTGCTCGCCCCAGTCGCGCGTCTTGTTGGCAGCGACCTTGGGAATCCGGTTGCCACTCAGCGTTTCCCGATAGTTGTCACCACTGATGGTCTTGTCGCGCACCTGGTATTCGAAGGTTTCAGCCTGTACCGACTGCATGCGCTGATCCCATGTGCCGAGAGCCTCCCGGGCCTCCGGTTTGAGCTGATTCAGCAGTTCATTGTAGCGCTGTGCCAATGCCTGCTGCTCGGGGGGCAGGGTATCGGGCTGTGCCGGATGCAGGGGGTCCAGCTCCGCACCCAGAAGGCGCAGGCTTTCGAACAAATGCTGTACCTGCCGTGCCTGTTTGGCCTGTTGGCGCAGGTCTTCGCGAATACTCCGGCCCTGCTCGGCAATTTCCGCGAGATAGCGCTGATGCTGGCCGGGAATCAGGACATGCGCCTGTGGATCTCCCTCGGGCAGGTCGCCAGGCCAGTCCTGGCTGCTGCGTTCCCCGACCAGCCGACACAGGTGATTGAACACCCGATTGACGCCCGGGTCGGAAAAGTGACTGGCAATGCTCGGAAATACCGGGATCTCGGCATCCGGCCGCTCGAATTCGACGCGGTTGCGGCGCCATTGCTTGCGCACATCCCGCAGCGCGTCCTGCGCACCCTTGCGGTCGAACTTGTTGATCGCAATCCACTCGGCAAGATCCAGCATGTCGATCTTTTCCAGTTGGCTGGCCGCCCCGTACTCCGGGGTCATGACATAGCCCGGTATGTCGACCAGATCGACAATGGCGCTGTCGGACTGGCCGATCCCCGCGGTTTCGACAAACACCAGATCAAAGCCCTGCTGGCACAGTGCCGTAATGGCATCACTGAGCTCCTCGCTGGTGGACAGATGCTGACGACGCGTGGCCATACTGCGAAAGAACACATTGGGCAGGCGCAGACAATTCATGCGGATGCGATCGCCCAGGAGGGCGCCGCCGGTGCGCCGCCGCGTCGGGTCGACGGCCAGCACGGCGAATTGCCGGTCGGGAAAACAGGTGGCAAAGCGCAGCACCAGCTCGTCGGTCAGGCTCGACTTGCCGGCGCCGCCGGTGCCGGTCAGGCCAATGGTCGGAACCGGCCGCTCTGCACTGGCCGGTTCTTCCAGGCCTTCCTCAAGGCGTGACAGCAGCCGAGCCCGGCGCAGATCCTCATGCGCCTGCTCGGGCAGGGCGCCGCTGTGGGCATTGCGCTTTGCGGCAATACGGTCGACGGCGTCGTCGATCATGCCGGTCAGGCCCAGTTTCAGGCCATCATTCGGGTGATAGATGCGCTCGACGCCATAGGCCTCAAGCTCGTCGATTTCTTGCGGCGTAATGGTGCCGCCACCGCCACCGATTACGGCAATATGGTCAGCGCCCGCTGCCTTGAGGCGGTCGATCAGGTAGCGGAAGTATTCATTGTGGCCACCCTGATAGGAACTGATCGCGATGCCGTCAGCGTCTTCCTGCAGGGCGGCCTTGATGATGTCGTCCACACTGCGGTTGTGGCCCAGGTGAATGACTTCACAGCCGCGCGACTGAATCAGGCGGCGCATGACATTGATGGCCGCGTCGTGCCCATCAAACAGGCTGGCGGCAGTGACGATGCGCAGTGGACTCTCACTCATAGTGCTGACCCTTTTTGGTGCCTGCCGGCAGATGAACTGCCTGTTGCATTGAATTGGCTCGGTATCACGAGCGTTGCGCAGGCTGACACACATCTTGTTGGTATAGGCGGTATAGTCAAATTAATTGACGTTAACGTAAACGTCAATTAATCGGGCGATGCCATTACGGGTGTGGCTGTAAACAAGTCTTTATAGACGGCAGGGCGGAAAGTGCCTAGTCTTTGCACAACGATGACGACAATAATGGGGAGAGCCCGGATGTCCTGGAGCAGATTGGCGGTATTGGGCAGTGTACTGGTTCTGGGGAGCTGTACCCTGCTTGAAGAAGCGCGTTGGCAGGAGCCGGAGTTCCGTGTGCTGAGCTCGCACCTGGTGGGGCTGACCCCCGTGGATGCACAGCTTGAAACACAGTTTGAAGTGCGCAATCCCAATTCTTTCAGCATCTCGCTGGGTGCGCTGGACTACGAGCTGCTGGTGAATGAAGCAGCTGTACTGGGTGGCCAGCAGGGCACCGGGTCATCTCTGGCCGCTGGTGCCGCCACCCAGGTGACACTGCCCATGAGGCTGGATTTTGCCGAGACCTTTGACCTGGTCTCCGGGTTGCGCGGGCGCGAACAGCTCGATTATCAGATAGATGCCGGCATGACGGTCGACATACCTGTTGCCGGCCAGCGTCGACTTCCGGTTTCGGTGTCCGGGGCCATTCCGATTCCGCATTTGCCGTCCATTCGTGCCTCCAGTCTGCGGCTGGACAGGCTGACCCTCAGCAGTGCGGACCTGTTGCTCACTCTCGAGGTCGACAATCCGAATATTTTCGAGGTGGTGATTGATCGCTTCTCTTATGAATTCGCGCTGAACCAGCACCGGGTCGCCGGTGGTGATGGACAGCAACGGATGCGCCTGCCGGAGCAGGACAGGGGCGTGATCGAACTGCCGCTGTCGGTATCACTCGCGGAACTGGGGCGCGGCCTCAGCAATGCGCTCATCAATGGGGAAGAACTGGATTACGGGCTGTCTTTCGAATCCGATATGCAGACAAGTTTGCCGCAGATGGACGTTTTTCCGTTCAGCACAGTGCGTGAGGGTTCAATCAGTCTGTTGCGTTGAGGCTCAATCACCCGGGCTGTGTACGTCGTCTTCGCGGCGAGCCACCACATAGGGCGTATGCATGGGCTCGAAATGCACCGTCAGCACCATGGGCTGACAGCAGACCTGGCAGTCCTCCGTATATTCCTGTTCGGGCTCGGACGGGTCGAGAACGACAGTCTGTAGGGCGTCGCAATAGGGGCAGTGGACTTTGGCGGTATCAGTAATCTGCATGGGCCGGCCCTCACCGTTCAATATAGCCGTTTCTGCGCGCCAATCACCGGGATGAGCGACAGCTACAGACAAAATTAGGTGAGGGCCGCCGGCCCGTCAAGTGGCTCTGGTCGCGACCGCTTGTGGCATGCCCTTGTAGACGGCCTGGGCCACCATACAGGTGATGACCACCTTGACCAGATCACCGGGAATGAACACCGCCATGGTCAGTGTGCTTTCAATCCAGCCATTGCCGGTCACCAGTTTGAATCCTGCGATGCCGCACAGATACAGCACCACTATGCCTCCGGTGAAGGCGCCGATGGCAGTAGCCGCCATCAGCGGAAGACGTCTCAGAGACTGCGCAATCAGACCGGCGAAGAAAGCGGCCAGGGGCCAGCCGAGAAAAAAGCCAACCGTCGGTCCGGTCAGCACGCCCAGACCCCCGCGGCCACCGGCGAGTAACGGTGCCCCCAGAGACACCACAAAGACCAGCAGCAGCATGGCCAGCGCGCCCCGCCAGGGACCGAGCATGATGCCCGCCAGCATGACGCCCAGTGACTGGGCGGTAATGGGTACCCCAAACGCGAATGGAATGGGAGGGATGAAGCCGAGCGCCGCGACCAGCGAGGCGTAGAGCGCAATCTGGACCAGGGATCTGTCCTTCACGTGTTATCTCCTTGTTGCAGGTTGGAAGTTTGGGTGGCAGGTCGCTCAGGTGCCTGCCGCCGGTTATCGGTTCGGGGGCGAATGCCGCCACGTGCCGCCAGGCCCTCGGCGACATGATCTGACAGACGAATCGCCTGCAGCGTCATGGGGATGGCCAGGCGCCACAACTGACGGCCGCCACCACGCGCATTCCAGGCCTCTCTCAGGCTGTGCAACTGGCTCAGCAGAACAGGTACAAAGCGGATGACCAGGGCGACGGCAAAGGCGATTCGCGCCGGCTCCACCCGGATCAGGCGAAGCGGTGCGAGCAGGGGAGAGATGGCATCCATCATGGCGTCCATGCGCGTGGTCAGGGTGACCAGATTGGCCAGCAGAATCAGGGTGCACATCCGCAGAACCAGTGTCAGACCGGCCTCCAGGCCAACGCTCCACCACTGCACTAAAAACATCAGTGCAAACAGCAGCAACAGCGGGCGCAGCAGACGAAGCTGGCGCAAGGCAGGGCGGCCCAGCGAGGCATAGAGAGACAGTACACCCAGCAGTGCGAACAAGACCCAGTGGGCGATGCTGACAAAGTAGAGTCCGATGCTGGCCAGCGCCAGCACCAGCAGCTTGAGTCCGGCAGGCCAGCGATGCAGCCATCCGGTCTGGGCCAGATAAAGGCTGATCATGAGCCAGCCGGCTCCGTCCGGCGGTCGCTTTCAGCGCGACCGCGCCCAAGGCCCAGAGTGGCAGCGCGCGCCCGGGCGTCGGCCTGGTAGGCGGGCAGCACCTGATCGGGTGGTCCGTCCTGATGAACCCGGCCCTGCTCCAGCCAGATTATCCGATCAAAGCGCTCCAGCGTGTCCAGCTCATGGCTGATCATCACGATCTGCTGCGGCAGTTCATGCAGCAGGTCCAGCAACCGGTAACGGGTGGGCAGATCCAGTGCCGAGAAAGGTTCATCCAGGATCAGCAGATCCGGGTTCAGCAGCAGCACGGAAAAAATGCAGACCAGTTGTTTCTGGCCTTCCGACAGGCTGTGCACCGGTCGTTCGGCCCAGTCGGCATGACCCTGGGCATGCAGCAGGTCACTGGACTGCCGGGTCGCCTCCTTTGCGGACAGGCCCTGATTGCGCAGGCCGAACGTCAGCTCCTCGATCACCGTGGGGAAAATCAGCTGATGGTCCGGATTCTGGAAAATGAACCCGACCGTGGCCGACATCTGCTCGGGCCCCTTGGCGGGGTCCCTGCCATGCACCCTGATCTGCCCACTGTCGGCGGGCAGCAGCCCGTTCAGCAGACGCACAAGCGAGCTCTTGCCCGAGCCATTGTGGCCAATCAGACCGACACGGGATTCATCCAGGCGCAGTGACAGGTCAGTCAGCACCCGCACACCATCGCGGGTCAGACTGACCTGATCAAATTCAACAGCGGCTTTGGCGTCGGCAGGACTCATCACGGGTCTCTAGTGTTCATGATGAGCGGATTGTAAGAGGGCAGTTGGTGGTTTGTCTCTATTATGCGGTTATTGTTGTTTACAACAGATTAAATATTGGTCGACGGTAGACAGTGCACAGAAGACAGTAAAGTCGCAGCCTGACCACCCAAGGTTGCCATGCCTTCACTGTCGACAGTCTACTGTCATCTGTCGACTAATATGCACTGTCTTCTATTCCTCCCCCAGAAAACCTCCGGTCTGATGCGCCCATAGCTGGGCATAGATCCCACCCCCATTGACCAGTTCCTGGTGCGTGCCCATTTCGACGATCCGGCCCTGATCCAGCACGATCAGGCGGTCCATCGACATGATGGTGGACAGGCGGTGGGCTATGGCAATGACGGTCTTGCCTTCCATCAGGCGATTCAGGCTCTTCTGGATGGCCGCTTCCACTTCCGAGTCCAGCGCCGAGGTGGCTTCGTCCAGCACCAGAATGGGGGCGTCCTTGAGCAGCACCCGGGCAATGGCGATGCGCTGGCGCTGGCCGCCGGACAGCTTGACGCCGCGCTCCCCGACCATGGCGTCATAGCCTGACTGGCCATAGGGGTCGGTCAGTTCGGGAATGAATTCATGAGCCTCGGCCTGACGGGTAGCGTTCAGCAACTCTTGCTCTGAAGCATCCGGTCGCCCATAGAGAATATTGTCCCGCACCGAGCGGTGCAGCAGAGAGGTATCCTGGGTCACCATGCCGATCTGTGCACGCAGGCTGTCCTGCGACACCTGGCTGATGTCTTGCCCGTCAATCATAATCTGTCCGCGCTCGACATCGTGGAAGCGCAACAGCAGATTCACCAGCGTTGACTTGCCGGCACCGGAGCGACCGACCAGTCCGACCTTCTCGCCGGGGCGGATGTCCAGGTTCAGATCGTCGAAAACACCGTATTCCTTGCCATAGTGGAAGCGCACCTGGCGAAATTCGACCCGCCCCTGCGGAACCGTCAGTGCCGGCGCCTGAGGCTCGTCGAGTACGTCGCGCGGGCGCGCAATGGTATTCATGCCATCATTGACGTTGCCGATGTTCTCGAACAGGGCGCTGATCTCCCACATGATCCACTGCGCCATGCCATTCATGCGCAGAGCCAGGGCAATGGCCACGGCAATGGCGCCCACGGACACGGCTTCCTGCAGCCAGAGCCAGATTGACAGTGCGGCGACCACAAAGGCCAGCCCGTAGTTGATCGCCTCGACGCTGAAATTGATGCCGGTGACCAGTCGCATCTGCCGGTAAACGGTGTCCAGGAAACCGCCCATGCCACGCTGAGCGTAGTCGGCCTCCCGCTCGGTATGGGCGAATAGTTTGACGGTCTGGATATTGGTATAGCTGTCGACCACTCGACCGGTCATGATGGAGCGCGCGTCGGCCTGCTCCTCGGATACCTGCTTGAGCTGGGGCACAAAATGCAGTTGCACGCCGACATAGAGCACCAGCCAGACCACCATGGGTACCGCCAGGCGCCAGTCGAGCTGGGCCAGCAGCACGACCATGGTGATGAAGTAGACGATAATGAAGACCAGTACATCCAGCAGCTTGACCACGGTTTCCCGGATCGACAGTGAGGTCTGCATGACCTTGGTTGCAATACGGCCGGCAAAGTCGTTTTGGTAGAAAGACAGGCTCTGCTTGAGCAGGTAGCGGTGAGCCAGCCAGCGGATGACCATGGGGTAATTGCCGAGCAGCGTCTGGTGCACGATGGCGGCCCGCAGCAGCGTCAGGGCGGGCATGACCACCAGCAGCAGAAACGCCATGCCGGCCAGCTTCCAGCCTTCGTCCTGCAAAAAGGTGTCCCGTTCGCTGGTGCTGAGCCAGTCCACCAACTGACCCATGAATCCAAAGAGCATGACTTCCAGTACCGCCACGCAAACGGTAACTGTAGACATCATCAGCAGCGGACCTTCCATACCACGTGTATAGTGGCGACAGAAAGCCACCAGGGAGTCCGGGGGCTGTTTGGGCTCCTCGGGAGGGAAGGGCCTGATCAGGCGTTCGAAAAATCCGAGCATGGATGAAAGCGCTCACATACAATCAACGGCCGGAGAGTATAGGGCAATAATGGGTTCATTTCAGTCGCAGACTGTCATGGCTATACCCGGGACTGTCATAGGGCTGTGTTAAAATGCACTCTTTCTGATCAATAGGCTGACTGAAGAGGCGTGACATGCAGATTCTGACCGACACCCACATGCATACGGTGGCCAGCGACCATGCCTACAGCACGGTCCATGACTACTGGGCCCTTGCCGTTGAGCGAGGTCTGCAGATGTTCGGGGTGACTGATCACGCGCCGGATATGCCCGATGGTGCACACGGCTGGCACTTCGGAAACATGAAGGTATTGCCCCGCGTTTATCGCAATGTTGCTCTGTTGCGGGGTATCGAGGCGAACATCCAGCCGATGGAGGGGGGCCTCGGCCTGCCTGACGGCATGTATCCCTTTCTCGACTATGTGATTGCCAGCTTTCATGAGCCGGTGTTCCCGCCGTCAGACCTGGCAACCAACACGCGTGCGGTGATCCGCACGCTGGAAACCGGCCGCTGCCAGATTCTTGGTCATCCGGGCAATCCCAACTACCCGATCGACTACGAGGAGGTGGTGCGCGCGGCAAAAGACAACAATGTGCTGATCGAAATCAACAACAGTTCATTCACCCATTCCCGACAGGGCAGTGAGCCCAATTGCCTCCACATTTTGGAGCTGGTCGACCGGCTGGACTGGAAGGTGTCGTTTGGCAGTGATTCGCACAGTGCCTTCACGCTGGGGCACTTCGATGCCTGTATCGAGAAAGCCAATGCCATCGGCTTTCCCGAAGCGCGCGTGGTCACTGCCAATGCGCCGCGGTTTCTGGATTTTCTGGCCGAACATGATAAACCCGTTGCCGGCGAACTGCAGCCCTGGGCCGAGCAGTTCCGGACCTGATCAGGTCTGGAAACGGGCGCCCAGCTTTTTAAGTTCGTCGGCCAGGGTGACCAGGTCGTTTCCGGCGCTGCTGACCGTCAGCGCGTCGCTGGCGCTCTGCTGGCCCAGGTCGCGCAGGTTGACCAGATTCGCATCAATTTCCCGGGCCACATGGGCCTGTTCTTCTGCGGCACTGGCGGAAGAAGTATTGCGGTCGCGAATACTGCTGACCAGGCTGGCAATCGCCTGCAGGGCCTCGCTGGCTTTCTTGCCTGCGTCCATGGTGAGCGCGGCGGATTCATTGCTGGTTTTCATGGCATTAACCGCATTGGCTGTGCCGGTTTCAACCGCCTGAATAATACTTTCTATTTCGGTGGTTGAGTCTGCAGTGCGGCTGGCCAGTGCCCGCACTTCGTCTGCCACTACCGCAAAGCCACGCCCGGCTTCGCCGGCTCGTGCAGCCTCGATGGCGGCATTGAGTGCCAGCAGATTGGTCTGTTCGGCTATGCCACGAATGACATCCAGCACGGCAGTCACATTGCGCACCTGCTGAGACAGTTCGTCCACGTCATGGCCGGTCGATTCGAGATCTTTCACCAGCTTTTCGATCGAACCCACGGCTCGGCTGACTTCACTGAGCCCCTCACTGGTCTGCTCGTCAGCCTGTTCGGATTCGCGAGCGGTGTCCGAGGCCGTCTGGGCGACTTCGGAAATGGCCACAGTCAGCTCATTGACCGCAGTTGCCGCCTGCTCGAGCTCGTCGCTCTGGCGCTGGCTGTTCTGTTTCGTCCGGTCGGTGACTTCATTCATTGCATCGGCCGAATTGACCAGGCGCTCAGTAGACTGCTGGATGCTGCCCACCGCGTCGCGCAGACTGGCCTGCATGGCCCCCAGGCTGGCTTTCAACTGCGCCAGTTCGTCATTGCCCTGGGCATGAATCTCGGTGGACAGGTCGCCCTGTGCAATGCTGTCGGCCACGCGCACAGCCTCTCTCAGAGGGCCGCTGATACTGCGGATCAGAGTGGCGCCCAGGGCAAACAGAAGCAACGCCACCAAGACGGCAATCCCGACAGTCAGCAATATGGACAATTGGTAAGCCTGGGAGGCGTTCTGCTCGGCTTCCTGGACCAGGTTCTGGTTGTAGCTGACCAGTTCACGCAGGGTGGAAGACGCCTCATCCGAAATGGGAATCAACTGGTCACTCCAGATTCGGATCGCATCCGCCGCCCGGAAGTTGGCGGCAAAACCGATGGCTTCCTCCAACGCCTCGAAGAACGATTGTTCCAGTTCAAGATAGGCAGCAAAGCGTTCACGCTCGAATTCGGAGGTCATGGTCTCGCCATACTCGTCACTGGCCGTATCCAGGCGCTCGGTCAGCTCTGTTATCTGCTCTTGCAGGACTCTGCGTTCTTCTGCCGTGGCAGAGTAGACAATGGCAGTTGCCGGCACGACGACACGGTTGAAATGGTCATAAACATCATTGACCGCAATCAGGCCAGGCACACGCTGCTGACTGATCACGGTAATCTGCTCGTTGGTGGCGGCAAGGCGGCTCAGACTGAGTATGCCCCAGGCCACAATGATGGCGAGGATCAGACCAAAGGCCGCCATCAGGCGGTGTCTGATAGACAGATTCATTAACATGCGGCAACTCCAGTAAACTCGGGGGTTGTTTTTAATTCGAATACCCACGGCCTGACACTATAGTGCCCGGCTATCCCCAGTATAGTCGGCCGCTGTACGGAAATATTCAGTAGAATTTAGCAGAGACGAAAAAAGTCGAGGTTCAGAACCCGACGCGCTGTGTCCCGTCTGGCCCCAATCGCCCGGCGCTGGATTCCAGCAGCAGAAATTCCACCAGAGCCCTGATCTTCGGCGAATGCCGGGTCTGGCCGGGGTAGACCAGTGAAATGGGCGTCGGTTCTGGCTGATAGTCGTTCAGAATCGTCTGCAGCGTGCCTTCACTGACGGCACGACGCACCATGTAGGAAGGCACCTGAATAACACCAAAGCCCGTCTCGGCGGCTCTCTTGAGGGCAATACCCTCGTCGAACAGATAGCGATGTTCCAGAGTGAGATGCGTGATCGTGTTTTCCATTCTGAATTGCCAGGGTCTTATTCGACCATGTGATGCATGACGGAACCCAAGGCACTGATGGTGTTTGAGGTCTTCCGGCTGCTGCGGACTGCCGTGTCGCTCGAGATAGCCCGGAGAAGCGACAATCACCAGATACTGCTGGTCCAGAACGCGGGCCACCAGTCGGCTTTCGGCAACTTCTCCAATGCGCACCGCCAGGTCTATACCCTCGGCCACCAGATTGCAGATTTCATCGTTCAGCCGAATGTCCATGCCCAGCAGCGGATGCTGCTCGGCAAAGCGCGTCAGCATGGGTCCGATGACCCGGGCACCGTAGACCTTGGGCAGATCAAGGCGCAGGGTGCCGGTCAGCAGGCTGGCTTCCTGCAGAGCCATCAGATCAGCGTCTTTCAGCAGACGCAGTGCTTCTCCGTAACGCTCGTAGATGCCTTCGCCAATGTCGGTCAGCGTGATGCTGCGTGTGGTCCGGTGGAGCAGTGTTACGCCCAGCGCACGTTCCAGTCGGGCGACGCTCTTGCCAACAGCGGAGGCGGTCAGGCCGAGTCTGCGTCCGGCGGCCGCAAAGCCACCATGTCTGACGGCATAGACAAAAGCCAGAATCTGGGGCAGAGAGTCACTGTTCAGTGGTTGGCTGCCCTGGGCCAGCCGAGGCTGCGTGCGCAGGTCGTTCATGTAGACGTTCGGTCCGGAAGTCGCATGGAAGCTTCGTTCTACCAGACAAGTGTGACCATAAAATGACCGAATGCGGACTTCATTGTCCGTAATAGTCGGACCTGCAGCCCCATTCCCACTTCTTCAACCGGACATTACGCTGCTGCCTGTCTTGTTCGAAAGGACTCGTTGTTGGCCGGGATGGCACGCAAAACATCGAACAAAAAGAGACAGAAACGTCATCAAATCGACATATAAAAGCCATATACACAATGGGACGTCGGATCTGGTTCCGCCCCAAAACAGAGGATTCATCATGAGTGTTGCAACTGTAGCCAATCGATTCCGCCTTCGGGGTCTCAGCCTCGCCGTCAGCACTGGTCTGCTGGGCCTGGCCTGTGCCGCCAGCGCGGACACCCTGGTCCTTTACACCAACGATTTCGAAGACATTGTCGGCGACCGGTTTACTGCAGACACGGGCTATGACATTGAAGTGGTGCAAATGAGCGGCGGCAACCTGCTGGCCCGTATCGCTGCCGAGAGCAATAACCCCCAGTGGGATGTACTGATGTTCGACGGTGTGGGCAGCCTGCACAACATGGATCAGGAAGGTCAGTTCCGGCGCGGCTGGGAGCCCGGCAATTTTGCCAACCTGACCGAACAGGCCAGAGAACTGGTACCGGACACCCTGGGCTGGATGCCTGCCGGCGCCACGGCTTCCTGCGTGATCGCCTACCGTACTGATCTGGTGGATCAGGCACCCCAGACCTTTGCTGACCTGACCGACAGCCGTTTTCGCGGCCTGATCGGCCAGGCCGATCCTGCGGTGGCGGCACCGGCTTACCCCTGTGTGGCATCACTGCACTATGACCTTGGCATGGACGGTGCGCGGGACCTGTATTCCGACATTCTGGACAATGACCTGCGTGTTTTCCGCACCAACGGGCCGACCGGTCGTGCTCTGGCCGCAGGAGAGACCCATGTGGCCCTGTTGTCCTCACCCCAGTCCTATAATCTGCAGAACAGCGACAACCCGGTTTCTGTAGTGTGGCCGGAAGAAGGCGCTCCTGCGTCATCGCGCGGCGTCGCCATTCAGGCGAACACACAGCGCCAGGACGCGGCGGAGGCCTTCATCAACTGGGTACTGACGGCAGAAACGCAGCAATTCCTGACCGACGAGGGTGGCGTTGACGGCTTTTTCCTGCCCTCGGTTGAAGGCGTCAACCAGCGTGCTGACGGACCTCCGGCTGATGCGATTTACCGCATTGCTCCGGCAGCCTGGGCGGCCGAGCATGAAGCGGACATCAAGAGCTGGTTTGCCGATCAGGCCATTAACTGATGACCACGCCCGCTGTTCTGCCCGGACTGGCAGATACCGGGCGCCGCCTGCTGGGTCGCCTGTACCTCAGGCGGCCCTCGGCTGACACCGGTCTGGGCATCCTGGTGTGCCTGCTCCTGCTGGTATTGATCGGCGCCCCCATGGTGCTGGTGCTGGCGCAGGCCTTCTACCCGGGCATTCTGCGCGGCAACTTCGAATTTGCCGGGCTGAGCAATCTGTTCGAGCTGTTCAACCGTCGGTTGTGGCGCGTGTCACTGACGAATTCTCTGTATCTGGCGGCCGGTACTGCGGTGCTGGGGACTCTGCTGGGGGCCAGCCTCGCGGTGATGCGGCACAGTGCACGCTTTGCGGGCGCGGCAGCGCTGGATGTGACCGCCTGGGCGCTGTTGATCATGCCTTCCTTCGTGATTGCCCAGGGCTGGATTCTGTTTGCTATCCGCGATGGCATAGCGGCCCAGTGGCTGGGCCTGCCCATGGTTTACGACTGGGTATTCTCGCCCAATGGTCTGGTCGTCATCATGAGCCTGACCAACTATCCGTTCGCCTACCTGGCGGTGTCCGCTGCCATGCAGTGGCACGTTCGTGAATACCAGCATGCTGCGCAACTCTGCGGTGCTGGCGTCTGGCGCACACTGCTGACCATCCGCTTCCCGCTGTTGCTGCCCGCCATCCTGTCGGGCATGGTGCTGGTGTTCATTGATACCATCGGCGACTTCGGGCTGCCCGCAGCGCTGGCCACGACCTATCGCTACCCGACATTGCCCTACACGATTTATACCGCCATCAACCAGTCTCCGATCCGCTTTGATCTGGCGGGCGTGCTGTCCTTTTACCTGGTGGTCATACTGGCGATCGCCGTCAGCCTCTATTTCTGGCTGTTGCGACGTTCGCGTTTCGACTTTCTGACCGCCCGCGCGCAAGCCGGCTACAGCGGCAGTCAGAAGTTCAGTATCCTGCTGTCGGTGGTGGCACTGGGGTTTGTCGTGCTGGCGCTGGGGGTGCCCATAGGCACCAGCTTCAGCCTGTCGGTGATCGAGCGCATCAGCGGCGGTCTGGCCTGGGACAATCTGACACTGCGGTTTTATGGCGAGATACTGACGCCGGGTTCCCGCTTCCTGCAGGCCCTGCAGAACTCACTGCGTATTGCCGCCTGGGCGGCAGTGGGCAGCATTATCGTGTCCGTCTCCGCGGCCTACCTGCTGACCTTCAGCCGTTTTTCCCTGAACCGTCTGATCGACGTGACCTGCACGGCAACCCTGGCGGTTCCGGGGGTCATACTCGGGGTGGGCTTCATCTTTGTCTGGAATCACCCCTGGCTCGGTCAGTGGGGCCTGAATCTTTATGGCAATCCCGCCATTCTGGTGCTGGCTGCCATGGCGGGGGCCATTCCCATCGCCATCCGTGTGGTGCTGGGCGCCATGAGTCAGGTGCCGGCCTCCTTTCTGAACGCGGCTGCCCTGCAGGGCGTTTCCCTGCCGCGTCGGATACTGACCATTGTCATTCCACTGACGCTGGGCGCCATTCTGTCAGCGACTCTGGCCGCTTTCGGCACCGGTGTATTCGACCTGGCCATCACCTCCATACTGCACCCTCCCGGATATCCGGTATTGCCGGTGGTGATCAATCGCCAGTTTCAGCAGGGCTACTACGGGCTGTCGACCGCCTCGACCATGGTGGCCGGGCTGGTCACGGTGCTTATTATCATGCTGGTCAATCAGGGTGTGCGCTGGGCCTGCAGACCACTATTCCAATCTACCGCGGCCCACAAGGCTGCGCCCGCAGGAGAACCCGACAATGCTGCAGCTTGAAGGTCTGAGCAAGTATTACGGCAAGGCAGTGGCCTTGCGCGACCTGTCGCTTGAGCTGGAGGAGGGCGAAGTACTGTGTGTGCTTGGCCCGTCCGGCTGTGGCAAGTCGACTCTGCTGAAACTGATATCCGGCCTGGACAACCCCGATGCGGGCAGTATCCGGGTGAACGGCAACCTGATCGCCAGCGCCGGCTTCAGCCTGCCGCCGGAGCGTCGACCGGTCAATATGGTGTTTCAGGACTATGCGCTGTGGCCACACATGAAGGTGCGCACCATTGTCGGCTATGGTCTCAACCACCTGAGCCGTCCGGAACGCCGCAAGCGTGTCGATGAGTTGCTGGATCTGTTGCAGATTCGGGCCTATGCCGACCGATTGCCCGGCCAGCTTTCGGGCGGTCAGCAGCAGCGCGTCGCCATTGCCCGGGCGCTTGCGACCGACCCGGACCTGCTGCTGTTTGACGAGCCTCTGTCCAATCTGGATGTGCAACTGCGCCTTGAAATGCGCCATGAACTGGCCGATCTGTTCCAGCGTCTGGACAAGACGGTCATCTACGTGACCCATGATCCGCTGGAGGCCTGTGCTTTCGCGGATCGTTTGCTGGTACTGCGCAATGGTCTTCTGGAACAGCTGGGGCCGACCCGCTCCCTGTTTGAAACACCGGTATCGCCCTGGGTGGCGGCCCTGGCCGGCTATGACAGTCGACTCAGTGGCGAAGCGCTGGAAGCCGACCAGGAAGGCCTGTGGCGGGTACTGGTCAGCGGGCAATTTCTGCGCGTCAAGCTGCAGAAATCGGTGCATGTGCGCTCCAACACGCCTCTGTCGGTCATGCTCCATCCGTCCGCGATCGAGGTGCAATCCCGGTCAGATAGACCTGTTGGGGAGGCACCGGCAGCGCTCGACACAGCACAACACAACGAACTGATGGGCAAGGTACTGCAATGCATCTACGAGGGTCGTTCGTGGCGCCTGCGCCTTGATCTTGGTCAGACCAGGCTGTCACTGGTGGTGCCGGAGCCCTATACGCCGGGCACTGAACTGACCGTACGCTTTCCGGTACAGGATACACTGGGCTTCGTCTGAGGGCGTCGTTCCTGCAGCTGACGAAGTGCCGGCGATGAACTACACTTCGGCGTCCACTGGATGATCGATCATAGACGCCGCTGTTGAACTCTCGTACGCCTGTTGACTGGGCCCTGCTTCTGTATCTCTCGCTGGCCTGGGGGCTGGCGTTCATGCTGATTGCTTTGGCGCTGCCGTCATTTCCGCCGCTGACGCTGGTGGCCTCGCGTCTCACTCTGGGTGCCGTGACGCTGTTTGCAATCATGGTGGCACTGAGGTTGACCTTGCCGCGCGACATCGCCTGGTGGGGGCGTTTCGCGGTGCTTGCCCTGCTGGGCAATGTGATACCGTTCACGCTGATCTCCTGGGGTGAACTTTATATTTCCAGCAGTCTGGCGGGCATATTGATGGCCCTGATGCCCATCAACGTGATGATTCTGGCGCACTTCTTCATCGCCACCGAGCCCATGACTCCGCGCAAGATCATCGGCTTTACCCTGGGCTTTGTAGGTGTTCTGGTGCTGGTGGGCACCGAGGCGCTGTCCGGTTTGGGAGGCGATGCCTTCTGGGCCCAACTGGCGGTCATTGTGGCGACAGTGTTCTACGCCGTGACCAGTATCTATACCAAGCGCTTGCCCGCCATTTCGGTACTGGTGGCCGGTACGGGTACCCTGATTGCCGGCAGCGTGATGCTCTGGCCAGTGGCGCTGCTCGTGGATCAGCCATGGACGCTGGATTTTCGCTGGCAGCCTGTAATGGCCGTGGTCATGCTGGGTGTGTTTTCATCCGGCCTGGCAAACTGGGTCTACTTCACGATTGTGCAGCGCCAGGGGCCCAGTTTTCTGTCGATGATCAATTATATTATCCCGGTGATTGCGTTTGTCGCCGGTGTCGGGTTGCTCAGTGAGTCCGCTTCGGCTGACCGGCTGATTGCCCTGGTAGCCATACTGCTCGGTATCGCCATCAGCCAGCGTCGCCCGCGTCGGGGTTGATTCAGGATATACTGGGCAACAACAGCTCGAAAAGCGTGCAGGTGGCAGGACATGACGCAGAACATTCAGGATATTGTCGCATCAGGGCTGCCGCTCAGTCCGGTCTATCAACGCTATGACTGGGGAACGCGAGATCAGATCATCAAGCTGCTGGACCTGCCGCACCCGGGTGGCAATGAACCACTGGCGGAGTTGTGGATGGGCGCTCATCCCGGCCTGCCAACACCCCTGCAGCAGCCGGTCAGCGGCTGCGCTGATCTGTGCGCCCTGATAGAGCAGCACCCGCAAACCATGCTGGGCTCCGACCATCAGTTGTTCCAGGGCCGACTGCCCTATCTGTTCAAGGTGCTGAGTGCCGCCCGGGCCCTGTCCATTCAGGTGCACCCGAGCAAGGTGCAGGCCGAAGCCGGCTTCCGCCATGACAATGCTCTGGGGTTGTCTATGGATGCCGGGCAACGCAATTATCGGGATGACAATCACAAACCCGAGTTGCTGGTAGCCCTGACACCGTTCACTGCCATGGCCGGATTTCGAGCCCCGGCAGAGGTTGCCGGCTTGCTGGAGTTGTCGGGAAGCCGAGCCCTCAGGGCCTGGGCTCGGCCTTTGCGTGAACGGGGTCTGGTTGCTCTGGAAGCTTTGTTCGCCTGGTGTCTGGCGCAGGAAGAAGACGTCAGGACCTTGATTCTGCGCGATCTGATGAGCGATCTGCCCCCTGACGAACCCTACTCGGTGGTGGCCCGACTGCATGACCAGTTTGGAGAGAATATGGGGGTAGTTGCACCGCTGCTGCTGCATGTCCACCAACTGCACCCCGGCGAGGCGCTCTATCTGGGCAGTGGCGTACCGCATGCCTATCTGGAAGGCACGGGCCTGGAGGTGATGGCGAACTCGGACAATGTGCTGCGTGGTGGCTTGACCCGCAAGCACATGGACCGGGAAGAGCTGCTGGCGATTACGCGATTTGAACCTGATACAACACAGGTGATGCAGGGCCGCATCACGGAGTCTGAAGGCTTGACCGTGACGGACTATCCGGTGCCCTGCCGGGACTTCCAGCTGCAGATACTGCAGTTGGAGGCGCAGGCAAAGGCCACGCTGAACAAGGCGTCAGGGCCCGAGCTGCTGCTGGTGCTGTCTGGCATGGGGCGCCTTGGCTCGTTGAATCTCGAGCAGGGCAGTATTGTTTTCCTGCCACCGGTTCAGGAGCCTCGTCACCTGGCGTGCGGCCAGTCACTGACCCTGGCCAGGGTCAGTACCGCCCTGCACCTAGTGTCCCGAGTGGTTAATTCTTCACGGTTCTGAGCCACTAGGCTGAAGACTGCCAGACGTGTCCGTCAGCCTTCCTGATAGGCGGCTTTGGCGGCATTGAAATTGGTGACCACCACCTGCATCTGCTCTTCGTCATACGGCTGCAGGCCGCTGACAATCAGTGTTTTGGCCCCCCGGCCAACTTCCTTGTCGCCATCGAGCACCCGGAACAGAAACTGGGTATCACCGCGGCGCCCGTTCACTGTCAGGGTGCGATCAGCCAGCTCCAGGTGCGGCTCCGCCAGGTCGATAGTGTTCAGCTCGAAAGACATGCGTTCGTAGATAACAAAGGGCCGCTTAGGGTTGAACATCACATTGTGCTCACGCAACAGGGGAACCAGAATGTAGGGGAAGTTCTGGCCGGAGAATTTCACGTACTCGCGCGTGAAGGATTCTAGAAGGGCTGGGTTGTGCAAGGTCTCGCCACTGTGATCAATGTGCATGATCATCTTGTCGCGCTGATCCCTGACTTCGATGGCCTGCTGCTCCGCGGTCTCACTGTCCGGAAAAACCACAGGCTGGTCTGCATCTACCATGCCGGCAAAGTGGACCGCCATGCTGCGGCTGAGCCCGTACCGGTTCAGGGCCAGCGAGAACAGCAGGTCTCCGGGCACACAGAAGCGGCGGTTGTCCGGATCATGAATCGGATTGAAATCACCGGCAATTTGCTTGGCGAAAGCGCTGCCCTGGGCGGCACTGATGATGATCTGCTCACCATCTCTGGTGAAATAGGGGTCAAGAAACACGAACCAGATCCTTGCATTGCTCTGTATTGATGGTCACCTCACGACAACCTGTCTCGCCGCAGGAACAGTGCACCCTGCTTTGATGAGGCCCCATTGTGGCGGATTGTTGCGTTTTGTGAACCCCGCAACCGGAAAAAGTTCTGTGCCGGGAAGATGATGGCCCTGTCCAGTCGCGAGCAATCACTCTGTGCGTCTGATTTCGTTACAGAATTTGGCTACCATGAACAGAACAATTGAGGAAGACAACATGACGCAGTCTGAAAACGAATTTCCCACGCTGACGGCCATCCGGGCGACTGCCGAAAGATTGCATGGGCGAGTGCTGGAGACACCCGTCTGGCAATGGCAGACCGGCATTGCCGAAACCTTGCCCAGGCATACTGAAATCTGGCTCAAGCTGGAGCTGTTTCAGAGAACCGGTACATTCAAGGTACGTGGGGCGCTGAACAATATGGATGCGCTGCCGGACGCTGCCCGACAGCGGGGTGTGGTCACGGTCAGTGCCGGCAATCATGCCATAGCCCTGGCCTATGCCGCAGCGCTTGAAGGCGTCAGTGCGCGCGTGGTGATGCCCGACTATGCCAACCCGGCACGCATCGAGACCTGCCGCGAACTGGGCGCTGAAGTTGAGCTGGTGCCTGACGTGCACACCGCATTTACCCGGTGTCAGGAAATAGAGTCTGACGAGGGCAGAACGCTGATCCATCCTTTCGAAGGTGCGCGTACTGCAGAGGGGACTGGCACCGTGGGCCTGGAAATGGTGCAGCAGATGCCCGACCTGGATGCGGTCATCGTGCCGGTTGGGGGTGGTGGTCTCTGCGCCGGCGTCGCTGCGGCCATCAAGCAGCTCAGACCGGGGTGTCGCATCTATGGGGTAGAGCCCTATGGAGCAGATTCCATGTATCGAAGCTTTCAGTCCGGCCAGCCGGAAAGGCTGGAACGAGTGGACACGATTGCAGACAGCCTCGGCGCTCCCATGGCCATGCCCTACAGCTTTGCTGTGTGCCAGCGCTTTGTCGATGAAGTGGTCCGGGTCACTGACGATGACCTGAGTCGGGCCATGGTACATCTGTTTCGTGACATGAAGCTGGTAACCGAGCCGGCCACCGCTGCCGGAACGGCGGCCTTGCTGGGCCCGCTGCACGAGCGTCTGGCGGGCAGTCGGGTCGGCATTGTCCTGTGTGGTGCGAACACTGATCAGTCCCGGTTTGCCCAGCATCTGGCGCGCGGCGTATTGCAGTGACAGCGAATTAGCGGCACCCAAAGGGGTGGACTATACTGAGTGCAGTTCAAATTCAGAGATAGAGTGGCGGCCGGAGTGCCGCCACTGTCAATAATAACGCTTCGGGACCCCTAGATGCAGAAGTTTTCAGTTCTGTGGGCGCGGTTGTGGTTGCTGGTGGCTGCGGTCTGTTCGGTGGCGTACGCCACCGAGCTTGACCGGCTGACCTTTATTACCGAGGAATACCCGCCTTACAACTTTGAGCGGCACGGCCAGTTGCAGGGGTACTCGATCGAGGTTCTGGCAACCATTCTGGACGCTGCGGGAAGTGCCCAATCGCTGCAAGATGTGCGGATATGGCCTTGGGCCAGGGGTTATGAAACAGTGCTCAGTGAGCCCGATACGGTGCTTTTTTCCACGACCCGGACACCGGCGCGGGAAGACCTGTTTCACTGGGTGGGCCCGTTGGCACTGGATCGCGTGACACTGATCGCGCCTCGTGATGCAGGCATCCGGATTGACAGCATTTCCAGCCTGAATGATTCGGACTACCGGATAGCCGTGATTCGAGAAGATATTGGCGCCCAGCGCTTGCTGGAGGCCGGCGTTGACGCTGACCTATTGCGCACCGCCATCAGCAATACCAGTGCGCTGAGCATGCTGGAGGCCGGGCGAGTGGACCTCTGGGCTTATGGTGAAGATGTCGCCCGCTGGCTGATGGCTGAGCAGGGCGTGGACCCTGATCAGTTCGAATCGGTGTATACACTGAGTGAAGCCCACCTCTATTTCGCCATCAATCGGGATACGGATCACGAGGTGGTGGACACCATGCAGGCCTTGCTTGATGAACTTCGGGCAGCCGGGGAGATAGCGCCGGTGCCAGGCAGATGAAGCAGCGGTCAGCGCAGCATCGTCACCGGGTTTCACGATGGCGCAGCATCACCACCCGGCAGGCCGTTCTTACCTTTATCGTGGCGCTGCTCATCAGCATCATTGGCGGAGGGATCGAGCTGGCACAGGACGCGAGGTTGACGCGAGCCGAGGTTCAGCAGCAGACTGACCAGCTTATGCAGGTGGCCGGCGGCACCGCTGCTGAGGCCGCCTTTCAACTGAATACCGAGCTGGCGGAGCAGGTGATCAGCGGGCTGTTCGTCGGCGAGATTGTCAGACGCGCTGTATTGAGAGATGACTTCGGGCGGATTATGGCCTCTGACGAGGTCACTCAGGACGGGAACCCGGGGCGTCTGGCCACCTGGTTGTTTGGCGACATCACCGACTACCGCATTAGCCTGGAACACCACATGGTTGGCGCTGGCTCTGCTGAGCCGGTGGGAGAGCTGGAAGTCGACTTGTCGCTGTATGTGATCGGTCAGGACTTCCTGGCGCGCAGCACCCGGGCTTTCGCCCTCGGCATGCTCAAGGCGTTTGTCATTGCGGCACTGGTCGTGGCCGGTTTTCATATACTGATCACTCGGCCTTTGCTGAAGATCTATGCAGCCATTCTGGCCGCTGACCCACAGCAACCCGGCGAGTGGCCAAGACCGGATCTGCCCAGCCATCAGAGGGATGAGCTGGGCATGCTGGTCAAGGCGCTCCATGAGCTGCTGTCTGCTTTTCAGACCGGTCTGGACCAACGCGACGAGCTGCATCAGATTTCAACGATCGACGGCCTCACCGGCATTGCCAACCGGCGCCGTTTTGATGAATTTCTGGAGCGTCACTGGCTGGAGGGCAGACGGTCTTCTGCTGACCTGGCCGCCATCTTCATTGATATCGATTATTTCAAAGCCTTTAACGACAACTATGGTCACGCCGTGGGTGACGATTGTCTGCGTGAAGTCAGTCGTGCGCTGTCCAGGGCCCTGCCGCGGTCCACGGATCTGGTTGCTCGTTACGGAGGCGAAGAGTTTGTCTGCGTGCTGCCGCACACCGATATGGAGGGCGCCCTGGCCGTGGCGCGCAATATTCAGGCGGCAATCAGAGCCCTGGCCATCATCCACGAGTACTCCGACATCAATGACTATGTGACGGTCAGCATGGGCGTGGCCAGCGCAGTCCCGGGGAGCGCAAAGGGCGGCCAGGACGATCTGCTGGCTGCCGCAGATCGTCGGCTGTATCAGGCCAAACAGACAGGTCGAAACACCATTGTCTGGGCGGATGCCGAGCAAGTCTGACGCCGCGAACAGAGTGCGCTACAGGCCCGGCAGCAGGCCCGAGGGCAGCAGACTGTTTATCCGACGCTGGCGCAGCAATCGGTCAGCGGCCTCGATATCGGGGGCAAAGAAACGATCCTCGGCGTAATAGGGCACTTCTTCGCGCAGCCAGCAGCGCGCCTGCTCCAGGGCTTCCGTGGTCTGCAGGCCGTTTCTGAAATCCAGCCCCTGACAGGCGGCCAGCCATTCAATGGCAATGATATGACGCACATTGTCGGCCATCTGCCACAGGCGGATGCCGGCATTGGGTGCCATGGACACATGGTCCTCCTGATTGGCGGATGTGGGCAGGCTGTCCACCGACGCGGGATGAGACAGGGCCTTGTTGTCGCTGGCCAGCGCGGCCGCAGTGACCTGGGCGATCATGAAGCCGGAGTTCACGCCACCGTTCTCGACCAGAAAAGGCGGCAACTGGGACATGTGCGTGTCCATCATCAGCGAGATGCGCCGCTCCGTCAGACTGCCGATTTCGGCCAGCGCCAGGGCCAGATTATCGGCCGCCATGGCCACCGGCTCGGCGTGGAAGTTGCCGCCGGACAGAATCTCGTCGTCATCGGCAAACACCAGTGGATTGTCCGTGACGGCATTGGCCTCAATAGCCAGCACTTCAGCGGCCTGGCGCAACTGGGTCAGGCAGGCGCCCATCACCTGGGGCTGGCAGCGCAGCGAATAGGGGTCCTGCACCTTGTCACAGTGGGCGTGCGAGCGACTGATGGCGCTGTCGTCACCGAGCAGGTGACGATAGGCCTCCGCCGCATCAATCTGGCCGGGCTGACCCCGCACGGCATGAATGCGCGGATCAAAAGGCGTGCGTGAACTCAGTGTGGCCTCGACGGTCAGCGCCCCGCAGACGGTCGCGGCGGCATAGAGATCTTCGGCATCGAACAGGCCGCGCAGCGCATAGGCGGTGGAGACCTGGGTGCCGTTAAGCAGCGCCAGGCCTTCCTTGGGGGCCAGACGCAAGGGCTCGAGGCCGGCCTTGGCCAGTGCTTCCGTTGCTTCCAGCCATTGGCCCTGCCAGCGCGCCTGGCCTTCACCCAGCAGGATCAGGCTCATGTGTGCCAGCGGGGCCAGATCGCCTGAGGCACCGCAGGAGCCACGAGCCGGAATGCGCGGGCTGACACCAGCATTGACCAGTCTGACCAGCGCCTCCACTACCTCGGGTCGAATGCCGGAATGCCCCCGGGCGAGGCTGTTTATTTTCAGCGCCATGATCAGGCGCACCATAGCGTCGTCCAGCGCCTCACCGACACCGGCGGCGTGTGACAGCACCAATGCTTGCTGCAGGTGCTCCAGCTCGCCAGGCTCTATCCGGGTCTGGGCCAGCAGACCAAAGCCGGTATTGATGCCATAGACCCTGCGCTCCTCGGCGACCACACGATTGACGCAGGCCACCGAAGCGTCCATGTCGGCTTGCGTACTGTCCGGCAGTGCAAGCTGTATGGGGTTGGTGTAGATGCGGCGCCAGTCAGCCAGTGTCATGGCGCCGGGTTGCAGTGTCAGAGTGTCCATGTGGGTCCTCACTGTTGGTTGAGCATGGGCAGGTCCAGTCCGTTTTCCCGCGCGCAGTCTATGGCGATATCATACCCCGCATCGGCATGGCGCATGACACCGGTGGCCGGGTCATTGCGCAGTACTCGGCCCACACGCTGGTGCGCCGCTTCTGTGCCGTCGCAGACAATCACCACGCCCGCATGCTGAGAATAGCCCATGCCAACGCCGCCACCATGATGCAGTGATACCCAGGTGGCGCCGCCGGCCGTGTTGAGCAGGGCATTGAGCAGGGGCCAGTCGGATACCGCATCCGAGCCGTCCTGCATGCTTTCGGTTTCACGGTTGGGGCTGGCTACCGAACCGCTGTCCAGATGATCGCGGCCGATGACCACCGGGGCCTTCAGTTCGCCGTTCTTCACCATCTCGTTGAAGGCCTGGCCGAGTCGCGCCCGGTCTTTCAGGCCGACCCAGCAGATGCGCGCTGGCAGACCCTGGAAGCTGATGCGCTCGCGGGCCATGTCCAGCCAGTTGTGCAGGTGGGGGTCGTCCGGGATCAGTTCCTTCACTTTCTGGTCTGTCTTGTAGATGTCTTCCGGGTCGCCGGACAGGGCCGCCCAGCGGAAGGGCCCGATGCCCTGACAGAACAGCGGCCGGATATAGGCAGGTACAAAGCCGGGAAAGTCGAACGCATTGTCGACGCCTTCCTCCAGCGCCATCTGGCGGATATTGTTGCCATAGTCGAAGGTGGGGATGCCGGCCTGCTGGAAGTCGAGCATGGCCTGCACATGCACGGCCATGGACTGGCGCGCGGCGCGGTTGACCACCTCGGGTTCGGATTCGGCACGCCGCTGGTAGTCTTCCCAGGTCCAGCCAGCGGGCAGATAGCCGTGCAGCGGGTCATGGGCACTGGTCTGGTCGGTTACCATGTCCGGGCGCACACCGCGCTTGACCAGTTCCGGCAGTACTTCGGCCGCATTGGCACACAGACCGATGGATTTGGCTTCGCCGGCCCGCGCGTAGTGCTCAATGCGGGCCAATGCATCGTCCAGGTCATCAGCCTGTTCATCCAGGTAGCGGGTGCGCAGACGGAAGTCGATACGCGACTGCTGGCACTCGATGTTCAGCGAGCAGGCCCCGGCCAGACTTGCCGCCAGCGGCTGGGCACCACCCATGCCGCCGAGGCCGGCGGTCAGAATCCAGCGCCCCTTGAGCTCGCCGTCATAGTGCTGGCGCCCGGCCTCGACAAAAGTCTCGTAAGTGCCCTGCACAATGCCCTGCGAGCCAATATAGATCCAGGAGCCGGCCGTCATCTGGCCGTACATCATCAGGCCTTTCTTATCCAGCTCGTTGAAGTGTTCCCAATTGGCCCAGTGCGGCACCAGATTGGAATTGGCAATCAAGACCCGGGGCGCGTCGGCATGAGTTTCGAACACACCGACCGGCTTGCCGGACTGGATGAGCAAGGTCTGATGGTCCTCAAGGCGCTGCAGGGTTTCGACGATCTTGTCGTAGCAGGCCCAGTCGCGCGCGGCGCGACCAATGCCCCCATACACCACCAGATCTTCCGGACGCTCGGCCACGTCCGGGTGCAGATTGTTCATCAGCATGCGCAGCGGGGCTTCAGTCAGCCAGCTCTTGCAACTTTTTTCGGTACCTGTGGGCGCTGCGATCTGGCGGCTGGGGTCGTGGCGATTCTGTGTCGTGTTCATGGATAGTCTCCCGTTCTATAGGCTGTGATGGGCGCCCGGTATCAGGCCCATTCCTGTTTGAGGGTATGCAGACAGCGCGCCGCCACGCGGGCCGAGCGCTGATCTATGTCGTAATCCGGATTGAGTTCGGCAATATCGGCGGCTGCGAGGCAGCCGCTGCGGGCGATCTGCCTCAGCAGGGGTTCGATGAGGTCCAGCGCGACGCCGCGTGCCGCCGGGGCGCTGACGCCCGGGACCTGAGCCGCCGGGAAAACATCCAGGCACAGGGTCAGGTAGAGGGCGTCACAGTCGGCCATGAAGTCATCCAGCAGGCTGTGCAGTTCGGGCAGAGTGCTCTGCGTCATGGTCTGGTCTTCTCGGTAGACCACACCCAGCTCGTCAGCCCTGTTGAAAAGGGCCCGGGTGTTGGCGGCCCGGCTGACGCCCAGACAGGCATAGTGAAAGGGCCAGCCTCGCTGCCGGCACTGTTCGGCAATCTGGCTGAACGGGGTGCCGGAAGAGGGGGCTTCACTGAGCGGACGCAGATCAAAATGGGCATCGAAGTTGATGATGCCGATGCGCGGCGTTCGGTCGGTATTGGAACCTAGATGCCGGGCCAGGCCGGACCAGGTGCCGAAGGCGATTTCGTGGCCGCCGCCCATGACCATGGGTTTCTGGCCTGAATCCAGCAACTGGGCCACGCTGCTGGCCAGCCGTTCGTGGGCGCCGGGCAGGTCACCGTTGGCGCAGACCACATCGCCCGCATCATACAGCGGCCTGCTGTCATGGACGGCCAGCGAGGCCAATGCCCGGCGAATTGCAGCGGGGCCAGCGGCAGCGCCGATGCGGCCCTGATTGCGGCGCACACCCTCGTCACTGGCAAATCCGAGCAGTGCAAAGCCGGGGCTGGCATTGTGCTGCCAGGGTTTGACTTGCTGGTGCCAGCGCTCACTGTCGGGCTGCTGGTCCATGCGGCCAGTCCAGACGGTCATGTCGGGTGTCTGATCGATTGTCATAACGTCTCCTGTCCGGCAAAGACTCGCTGGGTCAATCGTCCCGGCTGCACGGCATACGCCAGTTCATTGGGTGCCTCCAGATCCCAGATACAGAAGTCAGCGGCCAGTCCGGTTTTTATGCGGCCGGTTTCGTGTTGCAGGCCCAGGGCCTGAGCAGCATGCACAGTGACGCCCTGCAGGACTTCCTGCGGGGTCAGACGGAACAGGGTGCAGGCCATGTGCAGCATCAGGGTCAGCTGGAAAATCGGCGAAGACCCGGGGTTGCCGTCGGTGGCGACCGCCATGGGTACGCCGTACTGACGCAGCAGGTCGATCGGCGGCACGCGGGTCTCGCGCAGCGTATAGAAGGCGCCGGGCAACAGGGTGGCCACAGTGCCGGCCTCTGCCATGGCCTTGATGGCCGGCTCGTCGAGCCATTCGATATGGTCGGCCGACAACCCCTTGTAGCGGGCGGTCAGGGCGCTTCCGCCCAGGTTCGACAACTGCTCGGCATGCGCCTTGACCGGCAGGCCATGTGCCTGTGCCGCCTGAAACACGCGCTCGCTCTGGGCCACTGAAAAGGCGATGCCTTCACAGAACACATCCACCGCATCGGCCAGCTCCGCGGCGGCGACCGCTGGGATCATCTCGCTGCACACCAGATCGATATAGCCGTCGGCGTTGCCCTTGAATTCCGGAGGCAGGGCATGAGCCCCGAGAAAGGTGGTCTGCACGCGCACCGGCAGGTCACGCCCGAGACGCCGTGCGACGCGCAGCATCTTCATTTCGTCCCGGGTAGTGAGACCGTAACCGGATTTGATCTCGACCGTGGTTACGCCATCATGCATCAGCGCTTCCAAGCGGGGACGAGCCTGCGCATAGAGGTCGTCTTCGCTGGCCATGCGGGTGGCGCTCACGGTACTGAGAATGCCGCCACCAGCTCGAGCTATGTCTTCGTAGCTGGCGCCCTCAAGGCGCTGCTCGAACTCGTCGGCGCGCCGACCACCAAATACCAGGTGGGTGTGACAGTCGATGAGGCCGGGCGTCATGACACCGCCGTTTGCCATCACCTCACCGTCCAGGCCAGTGGCTGCAGCAGAAGGACAGACCCGTTCGATACGCTCACCGCACACGGCCACTGTCATGGGCTCCGGGTGCACCGTCCGCCCGTCAAAGAGCGTCATGTTCTGCCAGAGTCGGCGTGTTTCAGGTTGGTGTGTCATGAACCACTCCTGTGATTTGACTTAATGTATATACAATTGATCAGGGTGCTGTGAAAGTCAACGGTCTGGCCTTTTTAATTGTAATAAATTGTTACCAGGAGACCGGGGGAAAGGATGAATAAAGGCTGAAAGTCAGTGGGCACAAGGCGTTCGGATCAGATGTGTGAGTCTGGATCGATGGACGTTGTCAGAGGCTGTTGTATTGACAGCCTGATGGTTTGTTGCTTTTAATGTATATACAAATAGAGTGTGCCCCGGCGCTTACCGCTGCCGGAGCATGACAGACAACAACAAACACCCGCAGAGGGACCAACTCATGTCGCAACACAGCAAAACGTCGGCCGAACAGAGCGGCTCATCCAGAACGGACTGGAAACTGGTGTTGAAGCTGGTCGTGCCCAGTGTGCTCGGCCTGTTCATCTTTTTCGCACCCATCACCATTGGCGAGACCCGCACCATACCGCTGGATCATATGGTCACGGGGCTGCGCAACCTGCTCGGTGGCGCCGCATCCTGGGTGGCTCTGGCCATGATTGTGGCAGGGGCTGTCTACCCGTTTGTTACCGGGCAGTGGAAGGGCACGCTGACCGAGCGGGTCTTTACGGTGCTCAAACTGCTGGGGGTGGTGGCCGCCCTGATGGCCATTTCCGGATGGGGCCCCGCCATGTTGCAGGCGCCGGACATGCTGCCCTTCCTGTTTGACACCCTGGTGATTTCGGTTGGTTTGATTGTTCCCGTCGGTGCCGTTTTTCTGGCCTTGCTGATCAGCTTCGGGCTGCTGCAACTGGTCGGGGTGCTGTTCCAGCCCTTGATGAACCCGATCTGGAAGACGCCCGGGCGGTCTGCCATTGATGCAGTGGCCTCCTTTGTGGGCAGCTATTCCATTGGCCTGCTGATTACCAACCGGGTCTATTCTTCCGGGCAGTACTCTGCCAAGGAAGCCGCCATCATTGCGACCGGCTTCTCGACCGTATCAGCCACCTTCATGATCATCGTGGCGCGCACTCTTGACCTGATGCACATCTGGAACTGGTACTTCTGGCTGACGCTGCTGATCACTTTTCTGGTAACCGCCATTACCGTGCGCCTGCCGCCGCTGCGCGGCATGAACAATCAGTCCGAGCGGCCCGATGACAGTGTGCCGCGCGGCAAGCGGTTGTCTGCGGCCTGGCAGGCCGGTCTGCAGGGGGCTGCCGAGTCTCCGGGGCTGGTAGAAAGCGTGCGGCTGAACGTGAAAGAGGGTCTGATCATGGCCATCAGCATTCTGCCGTCCATCATGTCGGTCGGGTTGATCGGTCTGGTGGTGGCCAACCATACCCCGGTGTTCGACTGGCTGGGGCTGGTGTTCTGGCCGTTCGTGGCGGTATGGGGACTGCCGGAAGCGATGGATCTCTCGCGGGCCGCTGCTGCGGGCCTGGCCGAGATGTTCCTGCCCGCTCTGCTGATGACAGAAGCCGATCTGGCCGCGCGCTTCGCTGCCGGTGTCGTCTCGGTGTCGTCGGTACTGTTCTTCTCGGCGTCCATTCCCTGCATCCTGGCCACCCGGATTCCGTTGTCCGTACCCCGGATCGTGGCCGTCTGGTTCATTCGCGTGGCGCTGAGTCTGTTCATTGCGGTGCCGGTGGCCTATGGGGTGGTGGCACTGACCGGCGGATGACCCCAGTGTCCCGAGTGGTTAATTCGTCACGGTTCTGAGCCACTGAGCGCTCTGAGAGC
>NZ_JAIUMC010000004.1 GCF_022565775.1 Natronospirillum sp. | reverse complement strand
GGTCGAGCTGTCAGGGATGACGTTTTTTGCGTGTCTCACAGGTATGTACCCGAGCTTGGCGACGGTCCGCGGGGCTGTAACTAAAGGGTGGCTGACCGGTCGGGCCCGTGGCACAGAGGCAACGGCGGATAATCGCGCACGGGGTGCGCTCCTACCGACAAGGGTGCCCCCATCAGGCGGCACTGGCTCCACCCGAAAATTGGGGCACCAACCTCTATGAAAACGTTCTCAAAGCTCTGGTTTCGGGTTAGGATGAATGACAGATTCAGCCTGGAACCCGGAGCCACAGCATGCAGGATGTGTATCACCTCAAAGGCCAGCACAGCAGCCTGATCATCGGTGCGCCGAACGGCGGTGTGCCGACGGTATTGTACTGGGGCGAAGCCCTGCCCGATGCGCTGGACCACGCCCAGCTTGGCCTGCTGCAGTCCCTGCCTCACCCTGCCGGCTTTCTCGACAGCATTCCGCCACTCAGTCTGGTGCCGGAAATGGGCCGCGGTTTTCACGGCCAGGCCGGCCTGCTCGGTCAGCGCAAGCGTCGCGACTGGGCGGGCCAGATGCAACTGGACCAGGTCGACGTCGACGAAGACGGCACCCACCGGCTGCGCTGTGTCGACCCGCAGGCCGGCCTGCAACTGGATATCCGGGTCAGTCTGAATCAGCAAACCGAGGTTGTTCGCCTGTCCGCCGAACTGACCAATACCGGTGATACCCCTTATCAACTGGACCATCTGGGCCTGTCCGTGCGCCTGCCCTGGGAAGCCGACGAACTGCTCACCTTCCACGGCCGCTGGATTCAGGAATTTCTGACCGAACGCCAGCCCTGGCCACTGAGCCCGGTGCTGCGCGAAAATCGGCGGGGCAGGACGTCCCATGCCAGCTTCCCGGCGATGATAGCCGGCGAGCCGCACTTTTCCGAAAACCGTGGCCAGGTCTGGGGCCTGCATCTGGGCTACAGCGGCAATCACCGGCTGGTGGCCGAGAAGCTGCTGGATGGCAACCGGCATATTCAACTGGGCGAATGGCTCTATCCCGGTGAAATCGAACTGTCAGCCGGGCAGACCTACCGTACCCCCGAGACCTTCGGCACATGGTCAGGGCGCGGGCTCAACGGCCTGTCGCAGCAGTTCCATGCCTTTGTGCGGGAACAGATACTGGACCTTGATGTCACGAAAAGGCCCAGACCGGTGCACCTGAATACCTGGGAAGGCATCTATTTCGACCATAAACCGGAACAGCTCAAGGCCATGGTACGCCACGCCGCCGATGTCGGGGTGGAGCGTTTCATTCTCGATGATGGCTGGTTCGGCCGCCGCGACGACGATCACGCCGGGCTGGGCGACTGGTTCGTGGATGAACGCAAGCATCCCGGCGGGCTGGGCTATCTGATCGAGGCCGTGCACCAACAGGGCATGACCTTCGGCCTCTGGTTCGAACCGGAGATGGTCAACCCGGACTCGGATCTGTATCGCGCCCACCCGGACTGGATTCTGCAGGTCGAGGGCTACGATCAGCCGTTGGGCCGCCATCAGTATGTGCTGGATATCGCCAAACCCGAGGTGTTTGCCTATCTGCTGGAGCGCCTGGACAGCTTTCTTACCGAGTACGCCATCGACTACATCAAGTGGGACATGAACCGTGATCTGGTTCAGCCCGGCAGCAACGGCATTGCCGGTGTGCATGAACAGACCCAGGCGCTGTATCGCCTGCTGGCCGAACTGCGGCAGCGCCACCCGAGCGTCGAGATCGAGACCTGCGCCTCGGGCGGCGGCCGGATCGACTTCGAGATACTGCGCCATACCCAGCGCATCTGGACCTCGGACTGCATCGACGCCCGCGAGCGCCAGCGCATTCAATACGGCTATTCACTGTTTCTACCGCCGGAGATCAACGGCTCGCATATCAGCGCCAATCCGAGCCACACCACCGGGCGCAGCCTGAATCTGGGCTATCGACTGATTACCGCCATGTTCGGCCACATGGGTCTGGAGCTGAATGTGACCGAGATGTCGGACGCCGAAAAAGCTCAGGTCAGAGCGCTGGTGGATCTGTACAAGCAGCATCGCAGCCTGCTGCACACCGGCACCTTCTGGCGGCTGGATACCGCCGACCCGGCGCTGCAGGCCTATGGCGTGGTGTCCGGCGATGGCAGGTCGGCACTGTTTGCGGCAACCACGCTGGAGCTGCAGAAGCAGATGCTGCTGCCACCACTCCGGCTGCAGGGGCTCAAGCCGGGCACCGACTATGAGCTGTCCTTCTGGATACCGGACGGGGCACTTGGCCCGCGCACCGGGCAGTCCGAGCTCGAGCAGGCCGGCGGCGGGCGCTTCAGTGCCGAGCTGCTGATGCAGGCGGGGGTGCAGTTGCCGATTCTCAATCCGGAGAGTGCTTTGTTGTTGGCTTTGAAGGAAGTTTGAGAGTTGGAAGTTGTGAGTCGACAGTGCACAGAAGACAGTTGTAGGCAGTGGCCCTTGGCCACGCATGCGTGAGCGAGACTCGAACCGTCGGACCGCACCGCCTACAGGGTGGCACTGTTGTAGGCGCTGCTTTAGCTGCGCTCTGCGGCGAAGCCGCCCTGACGGGCCCCGTGCGTGGCCGAGGGCCACAGCCTACAGGGTGGTGCTATCAAGCCACGCGCTTGCGTCTGCGCCGGCGGCGACTGCCGTCGTCGTCCCGTTCGATGAATCGGGGTTCGGGCAGGGTGAACCTGCCGCGCAGGTGGGGAAAGGCATCGGTCTTGTGCGGTATCGCCATGGCATTGATGAAATGCTCCTGAAAGCGCGCTTCCACGGCCGTTTCTATCTTCTCGACCTGCTGTACCTGATCTTCTATTTCGTGCCGGGCCTTCTTGTTCAACAGCGCAATGCGCGCGCCGGTGCTGGCCGCGTTGCCGACTGACCGCACATTCTCCAGCGGGCAGTCCGGAATCATGCCCAGAACCATGGCATATTTGACGTCGATATGGCTGCCAAAAGCACCCGCCAGGCCGATGCGCTCCACCGAGTCGACACCCAGCTTGTCCATCAGCAGACGAATCCCCGCATAGAGGGCTGCCTTGGCCAGTTGAATGGCCCGTACATCGTTCTGGGTAATGCTCAGGGTGCGCTCTTCATTGTGGTCCAGTACATAGGACCAGGTGCGGCCGTCGGCCACGATGCGCTCGCTGCGCGCTGCCAGGCCGCCATCAACAATGCCGTCCTGGGTAATGATGCCGGCCAGATACATCTCGGCCATCACCTCGATAATGCCGGAGCCGCAGATGCCGGTAATGCCCCAGGCCTTTGTTTCCTCGGCAAAGCCCTCCTCATTGGACCAGAGGTCGGAGCCGATCACCTTGAAACGCGGCTCAAGAGTTTCCGGGTCGATACGCACCCGCTCGATGGCGCCATTGGCCGCGCGCTGGCCGCAACTGATCTGCGCGCCCTCGAAAGCAGGGCCGGTGGGGCTGGAACAGGCGAGCAGCCGCTCGCGGTTGCCCAGTACAATTTCGGCATTGGTACCCACATCGACCAGCAGCGTCAGCTCCTCGTTCAGATAGGGGGTTTCGGAAAGAATGATGGCCGCGGTATCGGCGCCGACATGGCCGGCAATACAGGGCAGCACATAGATGCGAGCATTGGGGTGGATGAAGAGGTCGATCTCGGTGGCCCAGAGTCCGGACACGCTTTCGCCAGTGGCCAGCGCAAAGGGCGCACCGCCCAGTTCGATCGGATTCACGCCCAGCAGCAGATGGTGCATGATCGGATTGCCGACAAAGGTCACCTCGATGATCTCGGTAAGATCAATGCCTGCCTCGTTCGCCAGTTCGAACGCCATGTCATTCAGCGCCTGGCGCACCGCGCGGGTCATTTCTTCGTCGCCGCCCGGCTTCATCATGATATAGGACACCCGACTCATCAGGTCTTCACCAAAGCGGATCTGCGGGTTCATGCGCCCGGAAGAGGCGACCACTTCGCCACTTTGCAGGTTGCACAGATGAGCCGCAATGGTGGTGGAGCCGATATCGACCGCCATGCCGAAGATACGGCTCTGAAAGCCGGGCCAGACGGCGATGATGCGCTGGTCATCATAGATAGCGGCAGTCACTTTCCAGTCGCCGCTGCGCAAGGCCCCCTGGACCTCCTGCACGACACGGATATCCGACCAAAGCTCCTTCAGCCGCCATTCGAAATCGAGTGCGTCCTTGAGGCGGCGCAGGTCGGAGGTAGGCAGGTGCATGTCGGGCTGCTGCACTTCGACATAATAGAGCCGCACGATGGGGTCGAGTTCGATGTCGAACACTTCGGCCCGCTTGCGCACGATCTGGCGGTGTACCTGGCTTTCGGCGGGCACGTCGATGACGCAGTTGTCGAGCAGTTGCGAAGAGCAACTGAGGCGGCGTCCGGGTTTCAGCGGGCCGCGGCGGCGGATGAACTGCTGTTCGTTTTCGGCGCTCGGGGTCAGGCTGTCGGCGCTGGAGGCAATGCCGTGTTTGGAAAATTCGCCCTCGCAGACGGTAACCTGACAGCGGCCACAGAGACCGCGGCCGCCACAAACGGAATCAATGTCGACGCCCAGGGCGCGCGCTGCCTGCAACAGGGGCGTGCCCACCGGAAAGCGCCCTCGCCGGCCGGATGGGGTAAATACAACCAGAGCTTCCTGTTCCGACATGCGTGTATCTCCTGCCCTTTTTGGTTTGGTGCCTGGTGGGTCCATTCGGTCAGCCAGCCAATGGGCCACTTCGCGGCCTGGCGCGGCCAAGGCACGCGCCTACAGGGTGGCACTTTTGTAGGCGCTGCTTTAGCTGCGCTCGGCGGCGTCAGCCGCCCAATCAAAATAGCCACCGGTGGTGAGGCCACCGGCCAGAACGCTGTTCCCTGTCGACTGTCCTCTGTGTACTTTCGACTTTCGACTCACAGCTCCCAAACTTCGAAATTCTAAACCGCCGCCCGCCGGCGGCGGGTCTGGCGGCGGCCACGGCCGGCGCTGCCGTCGGCATTGGCGGCCGGTGGTTCGCGGAATTTCTGAATCCAGCGCCCGCAATCCGGGTCGTGTCCCATCAGCACATCGGCTCCCATGATCGATGTCATGATTTCAGCATGCAGCGGATTGGTGATCGCCGACGTCATGCCCGAGGCAATAGCCATGCTCATGAAGGACGCATTGATGCCATTGCGGTTGGGCAGGCCAAAGCTCACATTGGACGCCCCACAGGTGGTGTTCACCTTGAGCTCCCGCTGCAACCGGTAGCACAGCTCGAACACCTGCCGCCCGGCTGTGCGCACCGCACCGATGGGCATCACCAGCGGGTCCACCACCACATCACTGGCTGGGATGCCATAGTCGGCCGCGCGCTCCACAATTCTCTTGGCGATCGAAAAACGCACTTCCGGGTCTTCCGAAATGCCGGTTTCGTCATTGCTGATCGCCACTACCGCCGCACCATACTTCTTGATCAGCGGCAAGACGGCTTCCATGCTCTCTTCTTCACCGGTCACCGAGTTCACCAGCGCCTTGCCCTGATAGACTTCCAGGCCAGACTTGAGCGCATCGCGCACCGAGGAATCGATCGACAGCGGCACATCGGTCAGTGACTGCACCAGCTTGATGGTCTGGGCCAGAATCGCCGGCTCATCGGCCAGCGGAATACCTGCGTTGACGTCCAGCATGTGGGCGCCCGCGGCAATCTGATCGCGCACATCCTGCTCTACCCGGGAAAAGTCTCCGGCCGCCATTTCAGCCGCCAGTTGCTTGCGGCCCGTCGGATTGATGCGCTCACCAATCACTACAAAGGGGCGATCGAAGCCGATTACGACTTCCTTCTTGTGCGAACTGATAATGGTATCGGTCATGCGGTGGTCTCCTCCTGCACAGCGTCCGGGGATTCGGGATTGAGTTCTTCCGGGTTGTCACGGCCGGGATACCAGGGCACACGGCCTTCCAGTACTCCGGTCTGTTCAATGATCTCGGCCACCGTGTGTTCCTGCCGGTAGGCCATGACATGTACACCGCTGACCCCGGGAATCTCGCGGATCTGGTGAATCAGGTCCTTGCAGATGGCAACACCCTCGGCTTTCTGGTCCTGCGCGCCTTCAATGCGCTCGATGATGGCATCGGGGATGTGCACGCCGGGCACATTGGCTCTGATCCAGCGCGCCGCCCGGGCTGAGGCCAGCGGCCCGACACCCACCAGGATAAATGCCCGATTCGGACCTTCCAGCAGCCCCAGGTCATTGACCTTGAGCATGAAGTTACGCAACAGGTCGATGTCAAAGCAGTACTGCGTCTGGAAGAACTGGGCACCGGCCGCGACCTTCTTGGCCAGCCGATGCGGTCGAAAATCCAGCGGCGGCACGAAGGGATTCTCCGCGGCGCCGAGAAACACCCGGGGCGGCAGGTCCAGCTTGCGACCACTCTGAAAACGCGACTCGTCACGCATGGTGCGTGCAATCTCGAGCAGCGACATGCTGTCCAGATCGAACACCGGCTTGGCGCCCGGATGATCGCCGGCCTGCACACCGTCACCGGTCAGACAGAGGATGTTGCAGGCGCCCATGGCGGCCGCACCCAGTATTTCACCCTGAATGGCGATGCGATTCCGGTCGCGACAGGAGATCTGCAAAATGGTTGCGTAGCCGACCCGGGTCAGCAGAGAGCAGACGCCGACACTGGACATATGGCAATTTGCACCCGAACCATCGGTGGCATTGATTGCATCCACATAGCCGTCAAAAATGGCCGCTCGTTTCAGAACCTCGGCCGGGTCGGCAGAATCCGGTGGGTCCATTTCGGTGGTAACGGCAAACTTGCCGGCGCGCAGCACGCGCTCAAGTCGGCCGGGGGAATAGTGGCCAGGCAGGATGGGCAGCGAGTATCCGGGGATGGGTTCATCATCAAATTTCATACCCGTGTCTCCTGTTGCGCACTGTCACCCGAGCGCGCGATAATCCGCTCTTCCCGCTTCTGGCGAGCCACACGCAGCCAGGATGACGTGCCTTCCAGTTGAAAATCGACCGCTGGCTGGACTTCATGGATCCGAGCGCCGCCATCGCTGGACATGCGCTGGCTGCCTTCCCAGGCCTCCACCCAGACACACTTCATGTCCGGCTCGACCTCGCAGTTGCCGTTCTGGCGCACACCGCCGCACGGGCCGTTGCGCAGTTGTTTCGGGCAGTTCATCGGACAGGACATGCCGGTACTGCTAAGCGCACACTGGCCGCACATCTGGCAGTCAAACAGCAGGCCCTTGACGCCGCGTTCCACGGCCGCCATCGGCTTCTCGACACGCTGATAACCGAACAGCCGCCATACCGGGTCAAGTCGGGTTACGATCGGTTCGAACAGGTTGTAGGTCCACTCCATCAAGCGAGAATGTCTTACTGCCCAGCGTCTGACCGAATACATGGCAATTACCCCCGCGCTTCAGCAGTGGCCGGCATTGGCCGGGACGTCACCGTCTGCCGGCTCATAGAGGCCCTTGTTGCGAATCATGCGCTTCAGATCATCGTCGGAGTACAGCGCTTCCAGCCGCTCGGCTTCGGCGCCGGCTTCCGCTTCCAGGTCTTCTCCGCAGGGGCGTGGCTGGGTGCGCTGCCAGTCTGACAGGTAGGCCTCGGAACCGCCCTTCCCGGCACGCATGGCGGCCCGGTCGATGGCCCACTGAAAACGATCCGACAGTTGCACGCGGGCGCTCTGTCGGCCCTTCTTGCAGATGATCTGGGCGGGAATATCGCGCCACATGACGGTTATGAGATGAGCCATTAGAAAGTCTCCGCGGTAGGACGGTCGGAAGTTGCATTGACGAAGCGCAGCAACGAGGTGGATAGGTCGCCCAGTCCGGTATATTGCTGTCTGTATTCAAGGCCAAGAGACTCTGCCGCAGCGCGGGCCAGAGGCTCCAGCGCCGGATCTGCACTCTGCGTCAGCCAGAGCAGACGGCGATAATGACCAAAATAGAGGTCGCGCAGCTCGGGATGGGCGCGCAGCCCCAGTTCCTGCATGACCAGGCGCTCGAAGTGGCGCGCCAGAAAATCGGTAAGGTAGAAGGTGCCCGGCTCCTCGGCGGCCAGTTCCGCAAACTGTTCCGGCCCGGCATAGAAGGCATAGCAGTGAGCACCTGGCAGGCGCTCTACCTGCTCTTCGGCCAGCACGCGATCCAGTGCGCCGCCAGTACCACAGTCACCATAAGCGACGAACAGGGCACTGTAGTGACCGCGCGCCTGCTGAATGGCAGAGCGCACGGCTGCCGGAATACGCTCCGGCCGGTTGTGCAGGTCGGCGGGCAGACACTGAATCTCCACCCAGGTCCAGCCATTGGCCTGCTTCAGCCCGGCAATTTCGCGGGCCAGAGCACCACAGGCGATGATCAGCGAGCGGGCGCTCATGCTGTCGCTCGACTGGCCCGACGCTGCTGAATCAGGGCCTTGGCCGTTTCCACCGCCACACCGGCATCGCGGCAATAGGCGTCGGCACCGATGGCATCGCCGAACTCTTCATTGAGCGGTGCGCCGCCAACCAGCACGATGTAGTTGTCGCGGATGCCCTGCTCCACCATGGTGTCGATCACAACTTTCATGTAGGGCATGGTGGTGGTGAGCAGGGCCGACATGCCAAGGATGTCCGGCTTGTGCTCTTCGAGAGCTTCCAGATAGGTTTCGACGGGGATGTTGATGCCGATATCGACCACTTCGAAGCCGGCGCCCTCCAGCATCATGGAGACCAGATTCTTGCCGATATCGTGAATGTCGCCCTTGACGGTGCCGATGACGATCTTGCCGATACGCTCCACGCCAGTCTCTGCCAGCAGTGGGCGCAGCAACTCCATGCCGCCCTTCATGGCATTGGCCGACATCAGCACCTCGGGGACGAAGAGAATGCCATCGCGGAAGTCGACGCCCACGATGCGCATGCCTTCGACCAGAGCCTCATCCAGCACCCGATTGGCTGACCAGCCACGTTCGAGGAGAATCTCGGTACCTTCCACAATCTCTTCACGCAAACCGTTGTAGAGATCATCATGCATCTGCTCGACCAGTTCATCGTCGGGCAATGTACTGAGGTCCAGATCGTCTTCTTCGTAATCGTCGGTCATGGGCTTCGCTCCTGTCCAGGTTATCCGGCGCACCGGATTTACCAGTTATGAGCGAAGCGTATCCCGCACCCCTGCTGCAGGATGATTTGCCAGCGACCTAACCTTGCCGATTCACGACACCCAGCGCACAAAGCGCTGTGTACCCTCGGTGGCACTCTGCAGGTAGCTCAGAATGCAGGGAATGACCAGCAGAACCAGAATCGCACCATAGCCCAGGCCAAACGCCAGTGAGGTCGCCATGCTGCGCACCAGTTGCGCCTGTACCGAGGTTTCCGACAGGATCGGCACCAGCCCCATCACCGTGGTCAGCGTGGTCAGGATGACCGGGCGAAAACGCTGACAACTGGCTTCGACGATGGCCTCGCGCCGGTCCCAGCCATCGGCCAGCAGTTCCCGATAACGGGAAATCAGAATGATGGACCCGTTGATGACTATACCCGCCAGCCCGAACAACCCGAACAGCGACAGGAAGTTCAGATCCAGTCCCAGTATCCAGTGGCCGAAGATGGCCCCGGTCATGGCAAAGGGAATCGATGTCATGACGGCCAGCGGCCAGGTATAGGACTGGAACATCCAGGCGAGAATAAGGAATATCAGCGCCATGGCGGCATAGGCTGCAACCACCAGATTGTCCAGCAGTTCGGCGGCATCCTGACCCGTTTCATAGTCGGCCGTGAGGCCATACTGGGCGAGAAGTGGAGGCATGATGGTCGACTCGATGGTCGCCTGGATACTGCCCATGTCGACGCCTTCGTCGGCAGGGTCAGCCGTCACGGAGACGGCCTGGCGTCCATTCTCGCGCGCAATGGACGCGGGTTCTTCCTGCTCCGTGAAGCGGGCCACCTCGCTGAGCGGCAGAGTCGTGCCATTGCCCAGCCTGACCGGCAGCCAGGCAATATAATCGAGTTGCCGCCGGGACGCTTCATCCAGTTGCAGCCGCACATCCACGTCTTCGCCAAACTGGGTAAAACTCTGCACCAGAGCCCCATCCAGGGTGGCGGCCAGTTGTCCGGCCAGGGCCTGCTCACTGATGCCCTGGGCTCTTGCCTCCGGCAACAGATCGAGGCGTACCTGCCGGGTGGTGGGCGGCAGTGTGTCGCTGATGTTGCGCAGTTCGGAGAAGTCGGCCAGAACGGCGGTCAGCACCTGGGTGCCGGCGCGCAACTGTTCGGCATCATCCCCGGCCAGACGCAGCGTCAACTGACTGGACGAGGCGCCGCCTCCGCTTTCACTTTCGATACGCAGTCGATCGACCGACTGCGGGCGCTCCACCCGCTGCTCCCATTCCGCCAGGAAACGGTTGTTGCTGAACGGACGGTCATCCGGTGAGGGCAGCCTGGCCATGAAAAAGGCATCCCCCGAATCCAGATCATATTCATAGTAGAGATCACGAATCAGGGTGGACATGCCCAGGTCATGCTGCTGGCGCAATGCCTCGTCGGCGCCCGCCAGGCCACTGCGCATCTGTTCGATAAACGCCAGAATATCCTGCTCTGTCGCACCCTCGACAAACCGGACTTCAGCGAATACTTCTTCCGCCTCCACATCCAGTTCCTCGGAGAACTGCACCACCCCGCCGGCCACCATGCCCAGCGAGACGATCAGCAGGCCAAGCGCCAGGCTGACACTGATCAGGCGCTGGCGCAGCATGAAGTTGATAAAGGGACGGTAGTACTGTTCTCTGACCCGATGCTCCAGGGCATTGATGCGCTGGCGCAGCCTTGTTTCCGTGCGCCCGCTGGCCCGCGCGAAACTCATGTGCAGATGCCCGGGCAAGATCAGAAAACACTCGATCAGCGCTGCGGTGATCACCATGATGATGACCAGCGGGATGGGCCGCAACAGCTCACCGAACATGCCGGGCACAAACAGCAGCGGCGAAAAGGCCGCAATCGTGGTCAGCGAAGACGCCACGATGGGTGCATACATGCGACTAACGGCCAGACTGGCCGCATCCTCGCGGGCTACCCCGCGCTCCAGCATGGACTGGGTTTCTTCACCCACCACAATGGCGTTGTCCACGATAATGCCCAAGGCCATCATCATGGCGAACATGGAGAAGAAGTTCAGCGACCCGCCGGACAGGTACAGCAGAGCGAGAGTCCCCAGCAGTGCCACCGGAATGCCCATGGCCGTCCAAAAGGCAACGCGCAGATTGAGCAGGATAAACAGTGTGCCCAGCACCAGCAGCAGGCCATAGAAGCCGTTGGTCAGCAGCAGTTCGACGTTGTCGCCGACGAACTCGGAGTTGTCGCCGAACACATAGACATCCACCCCGCCGGGCAGGTCGGCCACCGCCTCGTTGTGCCAGGCATGATAAATCTCCGATGTCTCCATCGAGTCCATGCCAGCCGAGCGGAATACCTGCACCAGAACGGCATTGCTGTCATCGAAGACCAGTCGCTTCCGGGGGTCATCAGCCTGGTCACGGACTGTCGTCACGTCACCCAGGGTCAGGTTGTCACCCACCGGAATCCGGGTCAGTTCAAGTCCGGTCATCCGGCGCTCGCCGGTGATCAGGCTGCGCCGGCTCTCGTCTTCACCGGCCTGACCGGCAGTAAAGCGGTCATTGACCTGACGAATCTCGCTGGCCAGATCATCCAGTGTCCACCCATGGCGCGACAGGGTTTCCGGCGTCACCTCGAGACGGATGATCGGGTCTTCCAGGCCTTCAACCTGAATATCCGGTATGCCGCGACGCTTGAGGTCGGTTTCCATCTGGTCGATAAAGGGCCGCAGATCCGAAACCGCCCCGTCGTAGGACAGGATGGTGAAGATAACCGGTTCCTGAAATTCGTATTCGCGGATCGTCGGCCGATCGGCCCCGCTGGGCAAGGAAGCGCCATCTACCGTGCTGCGCAGTTCGCGCATGGCAGCCTCCATGTCAATGCCGACATCGAAGTAGACACTTAGCGCGGCATAGCCGTCCCGGGTGTCCGACGTCACGCGGTCGACCTCGTCCAGGTCCATGATGTCCTGTTCGAGGGGCTCGGTAATGCGGTCTGCCACCGCCTGTGCACCGGCCCCGTCCCAGGCCACCGTCACGGCGGCGGCACCCGGTGTGATGTCGGGGAACAACTGCATCGGCAGTCGGGTCATGCCGAGAATCCCCATCAGCACAACAAACAGCATCAATAGATTGGCGGCGACCCGGTGGCGGGCAAAATAGGCCAGCAGCGGTGCTTCCCGCAGGGCTTCAATGAGTCGAGTCATATTACGGCTCCTCGACACCTGACGGGCTGATCACCTCACTCACACTGACGGACTGACCGTTCAGCGCGCTGGGCAGCCGCGTGACCAGAATGCGCCCGGATGCAGGCAGATCCCCGGCACTGATCAGCCAGTATTCACTGCCGTTCAGCCAGGTGGTGCCCTGCGGCTCAATGACCACTGACGACAGTTCTTCCTCCTCGGTGATCAGGAAGACACGGTTGCCCGCATACAGGGACGAGGCGGGCACCGGTTGTACATTGTCCAGCGCGGGCCGCTGCACTCGGGCCGAGCGGGTCTCGCCCGGGGCCCAGTTGAGCGCTTGCGGCAGTGGAAACTCGACATAGCGACTGGCCGACCCGTCTGTGACATGGGCGGCGCGGCGCGACAGACTAACCCACTGCTCGGCCAGCCTGGCCTCCAGCTCGGCACTGTCCCGATCAGGCGCCGGAACACGCCATACCCGGCTTTCAGGTGCATACAGGGTGACCAGTGGCTGGCCGGCACTGACCTGCTGCCCGATGGACGTATCCACTGATTCCACAATGCCATCGAACGGGGCTGCCAAAGCGGTCCGCTGCTGGCGGTCCTGCAGCCGCTCGAGGTTGAGTTGCAGGCGCGCTTCCTGGAGTTCGAGGCGCTCCAGTTCCAGCGGCTGCTGGCTCAGGGCACTTTCCGTCTGGCGCAAAGACTGGCGAGCCTGAATAGCGCGCGACTCGGCTTCTTCCAGCGCCGCTTCGGTGGAGGCGCCCCGCCCCCGCAGGCCGCGCTCACGCTCCAGCGCCCGTTCCGCCTGAGCCAGCAGCTCCCGCTCCAGCACCAGCAGCGCCTCGTCGGCGGCTATCTGGTCACGAATCTGTGCCCGCGACAGTTCAAGCTCGCGCAATTCGGTTTCATTCTGCGCCAGATCCCAGTCCAGCTCGCGTGTATCCAGACCAATCAGCGATTCTCCGGCGGTCACCCTGTCACCTTCGGCGACCGGCAGCGCCAGCACATCGGCGGCGATCGGTGCCGTCAGTTCAACGCGCTGACGCGTCACCACCTGTCCGACCCAGTCCATCTGCGGCCGATAGCTGCCCGGCTCTATTTCAAGGGCAGTCACTTCCGGCGGGGGCGCGGCTTCGGCATCCTCTTCCGTTTCCGGACCTCCATTGACCATCCAGACGGCCAGCCCGACTGCTGCGCCAAGAATCAGCAGCGCCAGCACAATGCGCACAATGCGTTTCAACATGAATCCCTCGATGTCCGTTCCAATCTCAATCTGCCAGCCCAATCCGGCGAGTGCAGCAGTGTGCCGTCTGCACCTCACCAGATAAGTGACGTTTGTCCTCCATACAATTTGTTTACAAAATGTCGGTACAGCCTACCAGAGTGTGAGCGGTGGCTCCTGCAGCGCCTCGACATGCTCGCGCAGTGTCATGATGTGCTCTCCCCAGTAGCGTTCGTCGCCAAACCAGGGGAAGTGCATGGGGAAGCTCGGGTCTTCCCAGCGCCTTGCCAGCCAGGCGGCGTAGTGCAGGCTGCGCAGGGCGCGCAGTGGCTCAATCAGCGCCAATTCGGCAAAGTTGAAGTCATGGAACTGCTGATAGCCTTCCATCACATCCGACAGCGCCCCTGTCTGGTGTGCCCGATCACCCGTCAGCAGCATCCAGAGGTCCTGAATGGCGGGGCCATTGCGCGCATCGTCCAGATCCACGAAATGGGCGGCACCGTCGCGCCAGAGAATGTTTCCCGGATGGCAATCGCCATGCAGTCTTATGGGGGTAAAGGACACGGCGGCAAATGCGGCCTCGATGCCTTCCAGCAATGGCATGGCCACGGCTTCGTAGGACGGCAGCAGCGACTCGGGCACCGCACCGGACTGCACCAGAAACGACACGCTGTCTGTGCCAAAGCTCTGTACCGACAGGGTGGGTCGGTGCTGGAAGGTGCGTTGCGTGCCCACCGCATGCAGGCGCCCCATCAGGCGGCCCAGCACTTCGAGATCGTCAGCGGCTTCCAGGTCGGGGGCCCGTCCGCCGCGTCGCGGATAGAGCGCGAACATGAATCCTTCGTGCTCAAACAGGGACCGGTTGTCATTGTCCCGCCAGGGCGCCACCACGGGCACGTCCAGAGCGTCCAGTTCAGCGGAGAAATCATGTTCCTCCTGAATCTGCTCTGCCTGCCACCGACCCGGTCGGTAGAACTTCACGATCAGCGGGGCCTCGTCTTCGATTCCAACCTGATACACCCGGTTTTCATAGCTGTTGAGCGGAAAAATACGGGCATCACAGACAAAACCCAGGCTCTCGACCGCATCCAGAACGACATCCGGTGTCAGGCTGCTGTAGGGATGCTGGACAAGCGTTGCTTCATTCATGGTCGTTTCAGGCCAGAGCGGTTGGAAATCCTGAGCAGAGAGTACGGTATGGCGGGAACACTGACAATCATCCATGGCAGTGGTTACAACGTTGGCAACCTGTCCGGCTGATCGCTATAGTGACTACAGAGCTCCGACCAAGGAACAATCAGATGACTCAATTGTCCTCTGCCAGCCTGGAATGGCTGTGGGATTTCGACAAGCAGAAGCCACACATCCGTCACTGGCCCGCGGTCACTCAGGGCGCAGTGCACATTCATGATGTCAGCGACCTGTCCGAATTGCGCCGCGCTGCCGCATCCGTCCGGGATGTGGATGAGTGGACGGATACCTGGCGTCGCCTCATGCCAGCCGAGCAGATCAGCGTGGCGGTCGATACCCTGGCCGACATGATTGATCACAACCGTGAAAACTGTCTCGGTGAAGCGGCCAACCTCAAGGGCTTCAGTGAGTCCATTTTTGCCCTGGCACGCGGCGAAATACTGACCACACTGCCCTTCCCGGCGCGACTCGCCCTGCTCAGTGACGGGCTGGCCAATATAGAAACCTCCGGCCACGACCATGATGTGCGCGAAAGCCTGCAGGAACTGACCGTGTCGGATTTGCAGACGCTGGCCAAACAGTCCGAGCGCATTCCTCAGCGCCTGCGCAAGGCGGAACTGATCGATGCGCTGGTGGCTGCGGAAGACAACGGCGAAATCGAATTGCCGCTGGGGGACATTTCGCCCGCCCCGCCCTTGCACGGCTGGCTGGAAGGCCTGATACAACAGTATGTGCGCACGCTGAAAGTCAGTCTCGACCACTCTGTGTACCCGAGACGCTTCAAGGAAGCGGTCTGGCGGCAGGCCATTGATCAGGCCTCGATCGACGCCCTGCGCCGAGCCCTCGAACTGGAGTACTGGGCCGTACTGTCTGCCGAAATAGAAGACACAGAGCCCGAGGAAGGGGCGGAAGAGCCTGAAGACAACGCCACACTGCGCGCCGAACCGCGTCCCGCCGTAGGTGCCTGGGAGCCTGCGGTTGCCCGTGACGACCGCGATGCTGCCGTGATGTGGCTGGCTGTCGCCTTGCTGGTGCTGGGCTGGCTGTTCTTCTGAAGCGCGCAGCCTGAGACGACTGGAATCCGCGTCTGGCGCCTATATCGATACCTGTTGTGGTAGGCTAGGCGTCCCTGTTTCATAGTTTCGGAGATTTCAGCATGAAGATCGTACGCCTGGAAGACATTATTGGTACCGACAAGGAAGTGGAAGGACCGGGCTGGACCAGCCGCCGCCTGTTGCTGAAAAAAGACGGCATGGGGTTTTCGTTTCACGAAACCATTATCCCCGCCGGTGAAGAGCTGCATCTGTGGTACAAGAATCACCTGGAAGCCGTGTATTGCGTGGCCGGTAACGGCAGCATCGAAGACAAGGCTACCGGTGAAGTGCACGAGATCAAGGACGGCACCCTGTACGCCCTGGACAAGCACGACCAGCATATTCTGCGTGGCGGCACCGAAGACATGCGTCTGATCTGCGCGTTCAACCCGCCGGTCACCGGTCGCGAAGTGCATGATGAAGACGGCTCCTACACGCTGGTCACAGACTGACGGCACAAGAACCGCCGGGGCTGGTCAGCACTCAGTCGGCACAGACGACCTGATTGCGACCCGCCTCCTTGGCGATGAACAAGGCTCTGTCGGCACGGGCGAACAAGGCTGAAAAACTGTCTTCCACGTCGTCCGGGCCGCTACTGGCCACACCCACACTGATGGTCAGGGCGGCCACCCCGCTAGAAAATTCCAGCGTAACCGCTTCTATACTCGCGCGAATGCGTTCGGCAAGCTCATCTGCCGGAATATTCTCTGCCGTCACCCAGATGGCGAACTCCTCACCCCCCAGGCGAGCCGATACACTCTGCCTTGGCACCTTGCGCTGCAGCACATCAGCCACCCTGACCAGGGCCTGATCGCCCGCCTGATGCCCATGGTGGTCATTGACTGCCTTGAACCAGTCCAGATCCAGAATGATCAGGGCGCCTGCCGTACCGTCAGTCAAATCAGAGTCCACGGTTTCCATCAGATAGCGCCGGTTGTAAAGCCCGGTCAGAGGGTCGTGGTTGGCCTGCCAGTGCAGCCTTTCCTGCATCACCGCATTGGTCAGCAGCAAGCTGGCGATCTCCAGGGCGGCCCGATAGCTTTCGGGAAACGCTCTGGGGTAATCGCAGAAATCGAAACCCAGGATGCCCCACCACTCCTGCTTCAGCATGATGGGCACCGTCAACATGGAGCGCACACCCTGGCGCCTCAGTTCTTTACCGAAGCGGCCCGGCAGATCATCCACCTGATGGGCCAGCAGTTCGCCGCGCAGACGGGCCTCGTACACTTGCCGGGAAAAGTCATCAGCAACCTCAACCCTTTGGCTGTGCAACACCGGGTCGTCAATGTTGGACAGGTCGGGGCGGGCTGCCCACTCGCTGATATAGCGGGTGACATAATAGTCAGGCCCATACTCGAGAGTGCGGAAGATCCAGACCCGACTGGCGCCGGTATGAGCACCCAGCGCCGACAGGAAATCGCTGATCCCTTCGCGCCAGTGGGTATGCTGGCAAAGTTTTCGCGCGGCATGCGACACCGAGACAAACAGATCGGCATCCGACCCTGATGCGAGTGACGTTCGTGGCTGTTGCCTTCTGTCTTGCATCAGACTGCTTCTCCTGCGGCATGACCCGACGACCAGGCCCACTGGAAATTGTAGCCGCCCAGGTGGCCGGTGACATCAAGAACTTCGCCAACAAAGTACAAACCGGGATGAATCTGGCTCTCGAACGTCTGTGAGGAGACGCTGCGGGTGTCGATACCCCCCAGAGTGACTTCGGCGGTTCGGTAGCCCTCCGTACCCGCCGGCTGAAAATCGTAGGCGTGCACCCGGGCTGCCAGCCGCTCGAGATCGCCACGCCGGATATCCGCCAGGCGAACAGTACCCATATCTCCAGCCAGCCATTCGGCCACCCGCCGTGGCAGGCGCTGCGCCAGCCAGGCTGCCCAGGTCTGACTGCCGTTTTCCCGGCGGGCGTCGGGCCAGTCTGTCAGGATATCTCCCGCCGGCCACCAGTTGATCCGCAGGCGCTCACCGGGCTGCCAGTAGTTGGAAATCTGCAGCACCACAGGCCCGCTGAGACCGCGGTGGGTGAACAGCAGGTCGCCGGTCCACTGGCGCGCCTTCACGTTCAGGGTCACCGGCAGGGCAACACCTGACAGGTCAGCCCAGTGTGCCCGGTCTTCCGGGCTGGCGGTAAAGGGCACCAGTGAGGCGCGGTAGGTGACCAGCGGATAGCCCATGCTTTCGGCCCACTGCATGCCCCAGTCGGTGGCGCCCAGCGTGGGGATGCTGGGCCCGCCGGTGGCTATCACCAGTGACTCGCAGCGCCAAAGCCCCTCGGTTGTGCCCACCTCCCAGCCGCTTGCAGTCTGGCGGATGTCCTGCGGCTCACAGTTCAGGTGCAGAGACACCCCGGATGACTCTGTTTCATTCAGCAGCATCTGCAGAATATCCTTGCTGCTGTGGTCACAGAACAACTGGCCATCGGCTTTCTCATGCCAGGGTATCCCGTGCTCGGACACCAGGCTGATAAAGTCCCACTGTGTATAGCGCTTCAGCGCCGATTTGCAGAAATGCGGGTTCTGCGACAGAAAATGCCGGGGCTCCACCTCCAGATTGGTGAAATTGCACCGCCCACCGCCGGACATCAGTATCTTCTTGCCCGGCTTGTTGGCCCGCTCCAGCAGCGCCACAGTGCGCCCGCGCTGACCCGCAACCCGGGCGCACATGAGCCCGGCTGCACCGGCGCCAAGGATCAGGACATCCACATGCCGCACACTGCGGCCCTCTGCCTTGCCGGCGCTCATGCCAGTTCCTCGGCCCATGTGTCGGCAGCACTGCGGGCGATCGCCAGGTCAGCCAGACTGGAGGCCAGTGCTGCATCATAGCTGGCCGGCCAGGACGCCGTGAATTGCAGGTCCGGCAGTGGAATCGGCACGTCCAGTTCCAGCAGTTCGCCGCGTTCGAGAAATTCCCGCACAATGATCGGCGGCATGACACTGATGCCGGTTTTGGCCATGGCCAGGCGCGCCAGGGTCCAGATGGAGCTTGAACAGTGAATACGGGCACCGTCCAGGCCATGCTCGTCCAGTTGAAACCGCAGGTCGCGATAGGGTATGGAGCCACGCGAGAAACTCAGCAGCACGGTGCTCCGCAACAGGTCCATCACCTGTCCGGATGCCTGCTCGAGCAGGTCCGGGTGGGCAACAAAAGACATCGGGTAGCGGCAAAGGTGGCGGTTGATGATGTAGTCCGAATCCACCGGGCCCATCAACAGGGCCAGATCCAGCTCATGATCAAGCAGTTTGTGCTGCAGCCCCGGTGTGCCATCGACTTCCATTTCAATGGTCATGGCCGGATAGCACTGGGAAATTTCAGTCAGATAGTCCGGCAACCAGCTTTGTGCAATGGTCTCCACAACGCCCAGGCGAAACACGCCCCGATAATCCGAAGGATTGCGAAACCGGTCTACGGCTGCCTGCCGCTCCTCGAGCATCTGCTCGGCCTGGCGGAACAGCTCGCGCCCCTTCAGGGTGGGCATTACCGGCCGGTGGTCGCGCAACACCACCTGCTCGCCCAGGTAGTCCTCGAGCCTTGCCAGGCGCTCTGAAATCGACGGCTGGGTAATGTGCAGATGGTCTGCTGCCTTGCGGAATGAGCCCAGTCTGACAATCCATACCAGGGCTTCAAGCTCCCGGAAATCGATCATGATTTCGACCTCATGATAGGTTTCTCCGATCGTTGATCATCTAAATTTCTGATTTGATTTATCATACAGCCAGAGCAATAGTGTTTACCAGACTTCATCTGCGGACGGTAAACCATGCAGCATCTTTCGCCCAGACAGGCCAGGCTCAATGCTCGAGCCAACCAGACGATCGCGACGACCAGTGGCATGAGCCTGGGTTATGCACAAGCCAATATCGTGATTGTGCCGAAAGAGTATGCCCTGGACTTCTATCGCTTCTGCACCCTGCATCCGAAAGCCTGTCCGTTGCTCTATGTGAGCGAGGCCGGAGAAACATCAGCCGCATCGCTGGGTGAAGACATTGATATCAGAACCGACCTGCATGGCTACCACATCATCCGCAACGGAACTGCAGAGCTCGAGAGCAGCAGTATCGCCGACTATTGGCAGGACGACTTTGTCACCTTCTACATCGGCTGCTCGTTCTCGTTTGAAGAAAGCCTGATGTCGCACGGCATCAATATGCCCCATATCACGGCCGGGCAGAATGTACCCATGTATCTGACCGATCGTGAATTGACCCCGGCCGGCGTTTTCTCCGGTCATCTGGTGGTCTCGATGCGTGCACTGGCCAGCCGGGATGTCGTCAAGGCGGTCCAGATCACTTCCAGCATGCATCGCGTGCATGGCGCTCCGGTGCATATCGGAGATCCGACCCAGATCGGCATCCACAACCTGGAGGCACCGGAATTCGGTGATCCGCCTGCGCTGACAGACGGCATGTTGCCCACATTCTGGGCCTGCGGGGTTACCACCCAGCAGGCCATCTACAACTCGAAAATTCCGATAGCGATTACTCACGCACCGGGGAAAATGCTGGTTACCGACATCGTGAATGCGGACCTGCACTTCTCCTGACGACCCGGCCCGGAGGTGACCGCGATTGATTGACCACCGGGCTCTATAACCTAAAAAACAACGAGAGGACTACACCATGAAAACCAGAACTGCACTTCGCACAGGGCTGATAGCCGGCCTGATGGCCGCTACCGCGTCGGTCAACGCCAATGAACTCAGCGTGGTCGGTAGCTGGAGCGGTCTCGAACTGCACCGGGTATTCGAGAACCCCTACTGGTCTGAAGTATTGCCGGAAGCCAGTGGCGGTGGACTCACAGTCAGTCTCACAACACATGATCAGATGGGCCTTGACGGCGCGGATGTCTACAACATGCTGTCCGAGGGGCTTTACGACGTAGGCATGACGGTCATGAACTACGCCGTGCAGGACGCCCCGGAAATGGAGGCACTGGATCTGCCGATGATTTCACTGGATGTCGAAACCGCCCGCAGTCTGACCGAAGCCTACATGCCCATTGCCGACATCGGCATGGAGCGGCGCTATGATGCCAAGGTACTGGCCATTGTGCCCTACCCGCAGCAGATCGTGTTCTGCCGCGATTCTGTAGACGGCCTGGAAGATCTGGCAGGACGGAACATCCGTGCCAGCGGACGCACCACGGCAGAGTTTCTGGACGGCGTGGGTGCCAACAGCCTCAACATAGACTTCGGTGAAGTACCCGGTGCACTCAGCCGCGGCGTGATCGATTGTGCCGTTACCGGCTCCATGTCCGGTTACAGCTCGGCCTGGTATGAAATGGCGTCGTATCTCTACACCTTGCCCGCCGGTGGCTGGGACTATGTGGTCACGGCCATTCGCAATGACACCTGGAACAACCTGAGCGCAGAACAGCAGGACATCCTGCAGTCCACCATTCAGACCGAGTTCACGGACAAGGTTTGGGCGAATGCCGTGGTGGATACCCAGCGCGGTGTCGCCTGTCTTACCGGTCAGGGCGGCGAATGTAATGCCGGCGATGCGCAGAATATGGTACTGGTAGAACCATCCGAAGCGGATCTGGAGCGCTCCATGGAGATTCTTCAGGAGATCGTACTGCCCAACTGGGCGCGGCGCGTCGATCAGGACATCGTCGATATGTGGAACGACGCCATTGGTTCGCAACTGGACCTGACGGCCTCCCGTTAATACTCCTTCGGGAGAGGAGATACATCCATGTTAGCTCTGGCCAACAACCTGCTTGAAAGACTGTCGCAGTATGCCAGAGCCACTTCCCGGGTGATTGCATGGTTACTGGGGGCAATGCTCCTGGTAACCATCTTTTTCATCGTCGCCGAGGTGGCTACCCGCAAGCTGTTTGGTTTTTCCTTCCGCTTTGTTCATGAGTATTCCGGCTACATGCTGGCGATATTCACGTCCTGGGGCCTGGCTCATACCTTGTTCGAAAAGGCGCATATCCGGATCGACATCGCTTACACGAAAGCACCGATGCCGATGCGCAGAGCGCTCGACCTGCTGGCGATCGCAGCCATGGCAGGCGCCGGCCTGGCCATTGCCTGGTTTGCCTGGTCGGTACTGGGGCGGTCACTGGCCAACCAGTCGACCTCGAACACCTCCCTGTCGACCCCCATGTGGATACCCCACATGATCTGGTTTGCCGGTTATGTCTGGTTCTCACTGGTGTGTGTGGTGCTGGTGCTGCGCGCCGTCATTGCCCTGCTGGCGCGCGACATGAGCGCCTTTGACGAGCATTTCTCTGCCCATGGCAGCGAAACCACCGAGATAGAGGGCCTCTGATCATGCTGTATTATCTGTCTATTGGCATCCTGGTCCTGTTGCTGCTGAGTATTCCGGTGGCGGTCACGCTGCTGATACTGGCGCTCGGTCTGGACCTGTTTTTCTCCAATTTCCCGCTGACCCGCGCCCTGGGCCAGACCTTCTGGTCTTCGGCCAACTCCTTCCTCTTGCTGGCCATCCCGCTGTTTGTGCTGATGGGCCAGTTGATTGTCAAAAGCGGCATTGCCCACCGTGCATATGAAGCCCTCGACAACTGGTTGTCCTGGCTGCCCGGTGGCCTGCTGCACTCCAATGTGCTGACGTCCACCCTGTTCTCCGCCACTTCCGGTTCCTCGGTGGCCACCGCCGCCACCATTTCCACCGTGGCACTGCCGCAGCAAAGAGCTTTGAAATACGACCCGAGGCTCTTTGTCGGCACGATCGCCGCCGGTGGCACCCTGGGCATCATCATTCCGCCCTCGGTCAATCTGATTGTCTACGGGTTTCTGACCGAAACATCGATACCACGACTGTTCATGGCGGGCTTGATACCGGGCCTGCTGATGGCCGGGCTGTTCGTCGTGGCCTCTGCGCTGATCTGCTGGTACAAACCCGAACTCGGCGGGCCCAAGCGCACGGCCACCTGGGGGCAGCGCTTCTTCAGTCTGCTCCACCTGCTGCCGCTGCTGTTCCTGTTCGTGGTCATCATCGGCTCCATCTATGCCGGACTGGCCACGCCCTCGGAGTCGGCAGCCGTTGGTGTGATCGGTGCCCTGGTCCTGGCCGCCTGCTACCGCAAGCTCACCTGGAGCAATCTGCTGTCGGCGCTGGATGGCACCATCAAGACCACTACCATGATCCTGTTCATCATCATGGCGGCGTCTTTCCTGAACTTTGCCATGAGCGCCTCCGGGCTGTCGCAACAGTTGGTGGGGCTGATCAATGCCTATGACCTGACCGACTTCCAGTTGCTGCTGTTCATTCTGCTGCTGTTCATCATTCTGGGCTTCTTCATCGAGACCCTGTCACTGATGGTGATCATGATTCCGATTGTGACGCCCATCCTGTTTGCGGTCGGGTTCGACCCGGTGTGGTTCGGCATCCTGATGATCATCTTCGTGGAGCTGGCGCTGATTACGCCGCCGGTGGGCCTCAACCTCTACATTGTGCAGGCCGCCCGCAAGGGTGAACCCTTCAATGATGTGCTGGTGGGGGTCATTCCCTACATCATCGTCATGCTGCTGATGGCCGCGCTGCTGATCGCCTACCCGCAGATTGCGCTCTGGCTGCCCGACAGACTCTGACGCCAACCTTTCTCGCCTTGCCTGGCTGCCGGTGCACTCTCCGGTCAGCCGGGTTTTTTTGTGTCAGCCGCAAAGCGAAACGGGAAAGCCATGGCTTTCCCGTTTTGTGGTCAACAGTATGGTGCTGAGACTGGCTTACGGTGGTTGTCTATCGGCCAAGCCATTCATCGCCTTCGTCAAAGGCTGACAGGCGATTGAGTGTGCCGCCGCCAGCGCTGGTAAAGCACCCCGGCATAGACGGTGCCACCCTCCACCGCCAGGGCATTAACGGCGCGGTGGCCCTATTCAGCCAGGCGAAAGCCGCTCATTCGCAGGTCCAGTTCTTTGACCTGTCCGGTGATGGTGCGCGAGCGCTCACTGATCAGGCTGATGGCCGAGGAATCCCGCTCCAGGCGCTGGGCAATGTCATCCATGTCGCGGCTCATGTGACGCGCTGTCGCTGCCACGTCACGCACGGATTCCGCCATTTCGGTCGATGCCCGGGAGCTTGCCCGGGCGTGCGCTTCGATGGCACTGATGGCGTCACCGGCGGTCTTGCCTTGGCTCTCCAGTTGGTGCAACTGTTCCAGGCTGTCGCTCATGGCGCCGATCACGGACTGGGTTGATTTCTGGATGGCCAGCACGTCCTGCTCTATGCGCCCGGTGGCGTTCACGGTGCGTTCTGCCAGGGTTCTGACCTCATCGGCCACCACGGAAAACCCGCGCCCGGCATCGCCGGCGCGGGCGGCTTCGATGGCGGCATTGAGCGCCAGCAGATTGGTCTGTTCGGCCAGCCCGTTGATGGTTTCGACCACCGAGTCGATGCTGCGCGACAGGTCACCCAGTTGATCCAGTTCCTGGCCGGTTTCGGTCACCCGTTGCAGGGTGTCGGTCAGTCTTGCCAGCAATTCGCGAATGGTGCTGCCGCCGGTTTCAGCGGCGCCGTGTGTTTCTTCCGACTGGCGGCTCAGGTCCTGGGTGTTTTCCGCAATGCGTTCGATGGTGGTGGAGATTTCTTCGGTGGCGGCGGCCAGCGACACCGTCTGCTCGCTGATGGAATTGTTGCTGGTGGCGATCTCGGCAATGGTGCTGTCGAGTTCGCCCATCATGGCGCGGGTCTCGCGACTGACTTTCGACACATCGCCTACCACCTGGCCCAGCCCTTCGGTCATGCTGTTGACGCTCCCGCTCAGGGCATCAAACTCATCATTGCGCCGCTGGTCCACGGGCAGCCTGGCCGTCAGGTCTCCGGACCGGACCACCTGCAGGTCTGCCATGATCTGCTTGAGGGTGCGGTCCACGGTCAGCCCGGTGCCCACCATCAACCCGATCACTGCCAGCAGAATGCCCACACTCATGCCGCCCAGCATGACTCTGGCCTGCTGGCCGGAACGCTGGGCCTCGCGCTGCGCGGTATCCACGCGGGCATTGACGTATTCCGACACCTGCCGGCGGGTCTCATCGAAGGACTGGTAGGCGGCTCGAAACTCGTCCTGCCGGCTGGCAAGCTGATCAGCCACCTGGCCGTATTCATCCACCGAGGTCCGATAGGCCTCGACCTGGTCGCCCACCCGGTCGACCAGATTGAGGCTTTCCACCCGCTCTTCCAGTTGTTCGAACCGCTCTTCAAACAGCGCCAGATTGACCTGGGTCGGCTCGAACAGATAGCTGCGCTCCGCTTCGCGAACACCGACCACGGCCTGCCGCACCACAGCCAGGAAAGACACGGCGTCCAGCAACTCGCTGCCCTGCCGGTCGATTTCTCCGCGCAGACCGGAGCCGGAGGTGAACCCGGCCCGTTGCTGCACGGCCAGCATCAGTTGCAGGCGCTCGCGATACTGGTCCAGTTGCCCGGCGAGGGTCTCCAGCAGGGCTTCTCCCTGCGCACTGTCCATCGCATCACCGGCGCGCACCAACTGATCGCGAAAGGCGGCAGACCCCTCTTCCAGATCAAGCAGAAAAGGGCCGACGCTGACATCATTCAGTGTACGAACCTCTTCCGCCCACCCCATCAGGGTGAGCGCCAACTGGTCCAGTTCGGTATTGACCGACGACAGTGTCTGGTAGGTACGGTTGGCCTGTTCCTGATGCTGCACACCGGAAAAGGCCACCACGGACAGCCCGACCAGGCCGGCTACGACTACAATCAGCAGCAGGACCAGGCGGACTCTGAATTTGAGACGGGACAACAACATGGCGACATACTCCGTAATGCTTCACGAAGCAGCGCCATGCCAGCCACCCGGAGGCGGCTACAGAGACGCCGCTGCCCGGGAAGCCTGATCATAGAGCCCCGACAGAGTGCGCAGTGTGGATGCGATCTCGGTCAGGGTCTCTCGTTCAAGATTGAGTTGCTTCAATGAGTTGACGAGGCAGCGCTCCCGGTTTTCCTTGTACCGTGTGCAGAACGCCTGCCCTTCGTCACTCGTCGAATAGAAAATCTCCTTGCCCTTCTTTTTGCCAGTGACCAGACCCAGCTTGACCAGTTTCTTCACCGAGTAATTGACCGTGTGGGTGTCTTCGACATTGAGCACAAAGCAGATGTCGGCCACCCGTTTGGCCCTGTCCCGATGATTGATATTGTGCACCACCAGCACATCGAGCGGCGCCAGAGCGTCCACCCCACTGGCTTTGGCGCAGTGCATCATCCAGCGATTGAACGCGTTGTTGGCGATGATCAGTCCGAACTCGTACTCGCTGAGCGCCCCACCTTTTTCCGATACCAGGTGGGACGAGGAGACGATGGGGACGGGTGGCGCATCATTGGGGGTCATGCTGAAGCTCCTATCGTGACATTTGCGCGGGCAGCGCCGTCACGATCTCCGGAAACAGAGAGACCAGCACGATGGCCAGACCAATCAGCAGGAAGAAGGGCAGCGCCGCCCGGGCGACATAGAGAATGTTTTTCCCGGTCAGAGATTGCAGCACAAACAGATTGAACCCGACAGGCGGGGTTATCTGGGCCATCTCGACGACCAACACAATGTATATGCCGAACCAGAGCAAATCAATGCCGGCCGCAGCTACCATGGGCAGCATGATGGACGTGGTCAGCAGCACCACGGAAATGCCGTCCAGGAAGCAGCCGAGAATGATGAACAGTATGGTCAGATAGACCAGCAACATCATCGGCGACAGCTCCAGCGCATCAATCATGCCCACCAGCATCCGCGGTATGCCCAGAAAGGCCATGGTCACAGTCAGGAAGTGGGCGGCCACCAGAATAAGTGCGATCATGCAGGAGGTGCGAACGGCGCCCATCAGGCTGTCAAAGAAGGTCTGTCGGTTCAGACCGCCGGACAGAAACGCCAGTATCAGGGCGCCGGTAACGCCGACTGCCGCCGCTTCCGTGGTGGTGGCGAAACCGCCGTAGATGGACCCGAGTACGAACCCGATCAGACCCAGCACCGGCAACAGGTAGCGCAGGGCCACCAAACGCTCTTTCCAACTGAAGCGCAGGTCATGGCCCGGCTCAACCTCTTCCTTGTTGAGCAAGGACCAGATTATGGTGTAGGCCATGAACAGCACAATCAGCAGCAGGCCCGGCACCGCACCGGCAATGAAGAGTCTGGCGATGCTCACTTCGGCGGCAACACCATAGACGATCAGAATGATGCTGGGGGGTATCAGAAAGCCCAGGGTGCCCGAGCCGGCCAGGGTGGCAATGGACATCTTCTCGCTGTAGCCGCGCTCGCGCAGTTCCGGCAGCGTCATCTTGCCCACGGTGGCGGCTGTGGCCGCAGAAGAGCCGGACACGGCGGCAAACAGACCGCAGCTCAATATGTTGACGTGCAACAGCTTGCCCGGCAAGGCACTGAGCCAGGGGGTCAGACCCTTGAAAAGGTCAGAAGCCAGACGGGTACGAAACAGAATCTCCCCCATCCAGATAAACAGCGGCAGTGCGGCGAGCGACCAGCTTGTGGAGCTGCTCCAGGCACTGGACGCAAAGATCAGCCCATAGGTTTCCGAGCCGTACATGATGATGCCCACCAGGGCGACCGTCATCAGGGACATGGACACCCAGAAGCCGAAGGCCAGCAGTGACAGCATCAGCACGGCCAGAATGATTGCAATGGTAATACTGTCCATCAGCGGTCTCCTGACTGTGTCGGGCTGTCCTTGAGAATTTCCTCGAGTTCTTCCATCTCGTCATCCTGTCCGTGATAGGTCGGCTTGCCGGTGCGGATGGTATGAATCAGTTCATCCAGCATGGCGATATTGAATATGACGGCACCCACGGCAACGGGAATCTGCACAATCCAGATGTCGACCGAGATATAGCCCCGGCTGCGTTCATTGAACACATAGCTTTCCCAGACCATGTGTACCAGCCACCAGGCCATGAAGGTCGCCAGCGCCAGGCCCAATACCAGCACGGCGACCTCCTGGCCATGACGGGCCCGGCCGCGCAGGTTTCGAATCAGGATATTGACCCGGATATGCCCCCCGCTGCGCAGGGTGTAGGCCAGCGCCATGAAACTGGAAGCGCCCAGGAACCAGCCGGAAAAATCTTCAGTGGAAGGCACCATGATGCCGAACCAGCGACCCACTATCTGGGCCATGATCAGAACAACAATAGCGACTATGAAGAGACCGGCCAGAAAGCCTGCCCCGGTGTAGAGCAGATCAAGACTTCTACGCATAATTGACTCCATGACAGGGCATAAAACCCGACAGTGCCGGGTTTTATGCCTGCCGATACATCCGCATCAGCGGAGACTGGGGTTACTCGTTGAAGAACGTCTCCAACAGGTCCTGACCCACTTCTCCGGCATCGGCAGCCCATTGCGCGGCCATTTCCTGACCGATCTCTTCCAGCGCCGAGCGCAGCTCTGCTGTCGGCTCACTGACCGTCATGCCCTCGTCACGCAGACGGTTGGTGGCATCTTCGGTTTCCTGGATACCCTTTTCCCAGCCGCGCGCTTCAGCCTGTGCAGCAATCTCCAGCACGGCCGCCTGATGCTCTTCACTCAGGCTGTTGAAGGCCCGCTCATTGACGAAGACCATGTTCTTGGGAATCCACGCCTGTACATCGGTGTAGTGATCAACAAAATCCCACGCCTGGCTGGACACACCGGTAGCCGGCGACGTGACCATGGCATTGATCATGCCTGTTGAAAACGCCTGGGGAATTTCGGGCTCTTGCACCGTGGTCGGTGCGGCCTGAAACTGCACCGCCAGCTCAGTGGTCATCGGTGAGTAGGACCGCATGCGAATACCACGCAGGTCGTCGATATCAGCAATGGGTTCACGGGTATAGAACCCCTGAGGCGGCCAGGGCACGGCAAACAGCAGGCGCATGCCTTCACCCGCCAGGTGTTCTTCTACGGCTGGACGGGTGACTTCCCACAGACGCTCGGACGAGTCCCAGTCACTGGCCAGGAAGGGAATGTTGTCGATTTCAAAGATCGGGTTGGAGTTACCCAGGTTGGCCATCAGAATCTCGCCTGCCTGCGCCTGTCCGGTACGCACGGCCCGGTGGATTTCACCCTGCGGGAAGAGTGAAGCACCCGAGTGCACGGTAATGTCCAGTTCGCCATCGGTGGCTTCACGCACATCATCGGCAAACTGGCGGATGTTGATGGTGTGGTGAACGCCGTCGCCATAGCCTGTGGCCAGGTCCCAGCGTGTCTGTGCCTGGCTGGTGGTTGCCAACCCGGCACTCAGAAGGACTGCGGTAGTGACCGCTGCAATACTCTTTTTCATTTCTCTCTCGCCTCGCATTCATGAGTAGGTATTTTTTTTTGTCTGCGTGATTGCACTCATTTTTTTGTATCACGCTCTTTAAAAGTATAATATGTGGATCAGTTGTCAACTATTCATTAACGTTTTGTCGACAAATTAAAGCAAGCAAGAGACAGGCCAATGTCGATGTCTGCATCAACGGCCAGTCGGAAAACAGAATCTGTTACTGTAGCGCCCCCGGTGCTTTGTGGAGGTCAATAATGAAGCTGAACTGTGATCTTGGTGAGAGTTTTGGTGCCTGGACAATGGGTATGGACGAGGCTGTCATGCCCTTGATCAATCAGGCCAATATCGCCTGCGGGTTCCACGCTTCCGACCCGGTGACCATGAATCGGACACTGGCGCTGGCGGTCAAATATGACGTTGAAATCGGCGCCCATCCCGCCTATCCGGACCTGGTGGGCTTCGGTCGGCGCTCCATGAAATGCACCAACGAAGAGCTTCAGGCACTCATCTGGTACCAGATTGGTGCGCTGGATGGCGTTGCCCGGGCGCACGGCGTGCAGGTCAGCTATGTAAAGCCCCATGGTGCACTGAACAATGACATGATGCGCTCCGAGGAGCAGCTCGCCACCATCATGAAAGCCGTTTCCGCCTACGGCAATGGCCTGCGTCTGATGATTCCGGTAACCAACAACTGGCAGCAGCATCGCAAAATGGCGGCGGAACTCGATCTGGAGCTGATTCTGGAAGCCTTTGCTGACCGGGCCTACGACCAGAATGGCCTGCTGGTGCCACGCAGCGAAGCCGGAGCGGTACACCACGACAGTGATCGCATTGTCGCCCAGGCCACCATTCTGGCCGAGAAAGGAGGGCTCTACTCCATCGACGGCCAGTGGTTGCAACTGCCGGCCGAGTCACTCTGTGTACATGGTGACAACCCCGAGTCCGTGCAGGCGGTCGCCGACATCAAGGCAGCATTGGAGTCCTGCGCATGAAGATACAGCCTGTATCAGAGGATGCAGTACTGATTCAGTTTGGCGAGGAGATCAGCGAAGCGCACATCCCGTTCATTGTGACCATGGAGCGGATGGTCGAAGAGCGGCTGGGTAATGCTCTGGTGGACCTGGTGCCTTCCTATACCACACTGCTGGTGATCTATGATCTTGATCGGGCAGATCATCGGCAGATCACTCGCCTGCTGCGGGAGATCGGTCAGGAACTGGAGGCTCACCTGAGTGACGCGCCGACAGGTCGAACTGTGACCATACCCGTCTGGTATGACCCCTCTGTGGGGTTCGACCTGGAAGCACTGGCCGAGCGCAACAGCCTGTCGGTGGAGGATGTCATCCACTACCACACCGGCAAGCCTTATCAGGTGTTTGCCATCGGCTTCAACCCGGGCTTTGCCTTTCTGGGCCGCGTTGACCGGCGGATAGCCTCGCCCCGCCACAAGTCGCCGCGCGATGCCGTGCCGCCGGGCAGCGTCGGTATAGCCGATGTACAAACCGCCATCTACCCGCGGCAGTCACCGGGTGGCTGGCAGATTATCGGCCGGACACCCCAGGCCATGTTCGACCCCGATCAGGACCCGGCACACGCCTCCCTGCTGCAGGTGGGTGACGAAGTGAGCTTCCGCGCGGTGGATCGGGAAACCTTTCTGGAACTGGGAGGTGTCCTGTGAGTGTGCTGCGCATCAACAAGCCGGGCTGGTTTTCGGTGATTCAGGACAGCGGTCGCCGCGGCGCCCAGCGCAGTGGCCTCACAGAGGGTGGCGCAGCGGATGAACACGCCTACCGCTGGGCCAACAAGCTGCTCGACAATCCGATGAACGCCGCCTGTGTTGAAGTGCTGATGGGCAACTTTTCTGCCACCCTGACCGATGATGCCCTGATTGCGGTCACCGGGGCCGACCTGGACTTCCGCATCAATGATCAGCCGGCCGATAACTGGTCGACACATTTTCTTCAGGGTGGAGACAGAATTGCCTTTACCGGCCCTCGCAACGGGATGCGGGCCTATCTCGGTGTGGCCGGCGGCTGGTTGACACCCACCTGTTTCGGCAGCCGCTCAGTGGTGGTGCGCGAAGGGCTGGGGGGGTTCAATGGCGGGCCTCTGGTCGCTGACGACCGCCTGCCCTTCAAACCCGCTGAGCGGCAACACAAGAGGCAGCTGGCACCGCGCTATATTCCCGACTATTCGCGACCACTGACCCTGAAAGTGGTACCGGGCTATCAGTGTCTGCAATTCGGGGCCACCGACCGCCGGCGGTTCACTACCGGTGAGTACGAGGTGTCCCAGCGAATTGATCGCATGGGCTATCGTCTTGAAGGCCCACGGATTGTGCCCGAGAATTCCGGAGTCATCTCGGAGGGTATTGCTCTGGGTGCGATTCAGGTACCCCGGGACGGACAGCCCATTGTGCTGCTGCGCGATCGCCAGACCATTGGCGGCTACCCCAAGATTGGCTGTGTGACCTCTCTGGGCTGCAGTCAGCTGAGCCAGCGTGGCCCGGGAACCATGGTCCGGTTTGAATTCATCAATCTTGAACAGGCACAGTCGGAGCGACTGGTGTTCAATCGTTTCTTCGCTGCCAGCCAATGGCACCCTGCCGGCCAGACCGTCGTCTGGCCCTGATGCAAGAAAAAAACCCATGGCCTTTCGGCCATGGGTGAATCCTGGATAACTTCAGCAAATCCCTTTATTCGGGCGGAGCAACGCCGATTTTCTGTCTGCCGAGGGCCAATGACCTTCACGCAGAGGGCTTTGCCCTATCCAGGCAAAACTGACAACAAGGAAACGCAATCACTGATCAGGGCGTCGGGCACTTGTCCAAGGACCCGCCTGCCAGCAACCACAACAATACAATAAGCATTTATATTACTTTTATCAACTTTTCGTTGACGTTTAGTTATTGATTGCCATACTTGAATAGAGACCCTGGCATTCCGATATGTGTTGAGGAGCCCGCCATGACCTGTTCTGTTCGCCGTATTCTTGCCTTCAGTGGCCTGCTGTGTGCTATCGCACCCGGATTGGCCGCTCAGGACCACCAATGGACTCTTGTCTCCCCCTACTGGGAGGGCGTGTTCCAGACTCGCAACCTGCAGGCCTTCGCCGACGATGTCGCCAACGCCAGTGACGGACGCATCCAGATCACTGTGGAACCAGGCGCCCAGCGCTTCAGCCAGCGCGAAATACCGCGCGCCGTGCGCACAGGACGGGCAGAGATGGGAGAAATCCTGATGGGGACGCTGGTGCAGAGCGATCCGATTTATGCTCTCGACAATCTGCCGTTCATTGCCACGGACCTTGACGCCGCGCGCACCCTCTGGGACACCTCACGGCCGGTCATCGACCTCAGTCTGGATCACCGCGACGGCATGGTGCTGCTGTATGCGGTGCCCTGGCCACCGCAGAGCCTCTATACCCGCGAGCCGGTCAACAGCCTGGAGGATCTGGCGGGTGTGCGCATGCGCACCTATTCGCCAACCACGGCCCGCCTGGCCGAACTGATGGGCGCCACGCCGGTCAATATCGAGACTGCCGACCTGGAGCCGGCACTGGCCGCTGGCACTATAGATGCGATGATCACGTCGCCCACCACTGGTGTCAGTTCCGAGATCTGGCGGTATCTTGACCACTACACCGATGTACAAGCCTGGATTCCCAAGAACATAGTCATGATGAACAAGCGGTTGTTTCTCGACCTGGACCCCGAAGACCGCACACTGATCATGGAGGCGGCAGCAACCGCTGAACGTCGGGGCTGGCAACTGTCCGAGGAGACCACGCGGGAAGACACCCAGAGTCTGGCCGATGCCGGCATGACGCTGCACGAGCCCGGAGCCGAACTGACGGCGGAACTGGAAGCGATCGGTATTGCCATGGCGGCCGAGTGGGTCAGCCGGGCCGGCGCCTCGGTCGAGGATACATTGAATCAGTACCTGCTGCAGACGCAGGAGAATCCGAGTCGGGAATTGTCCGGCACTCTGGCAGGCCACCTTGAACCCGGCCCCGAGGGCGACACCCTGATTGATCAGGAGCACGGCCTTGAGTGGGCCCGCTGCAGCCTGGGCCAGCAATGGAACGGCAATGCCTGCAGCGGCCGACCCCTGCGGCGTAATCTGAGCGGCACCGAAGAGGCCATTGCCACCCTGAATGGCCAGAGCAATGGCAGCGGCGACTGGCGGCTGCCCAGCATTGAAGAGCTGGGCACGCTGGTGCGCTGCACGTCCAACTCACCGGGAAACTGGCACATCGACGCCGGCCCCTGTCAGGGCAACTTCTCTGTACCCACGGTGCAGGACGGCTTCGAGACACTGGTATCCAGTTGGTACTGGAGTGCCTCGGAGGTCGATGACAACCCGGCGGAACACCATGGGCTCTATTTCCGGGCCGGTCATGTCTTTCCGTTGGGTACCTATGGCTATCGGCACTATGCCCTGCCGGTGCGGTCATTGCCGTAGCGTACGGGCAGATCCTTCAGGCCGGTTCGTATTGAACCTCGACGTCGACCGAACGGACCAGAACACCCAGGTGCTGCTCGAGTCTGAGCTGCAGCGCCTTCGCCAGCGGCACAACATGAGCCTGATAGCTCAGTGTGGCCAGGCCCGGCACATCGCCCGTGATGTCCTGCCGCAAATGCTCTTTCGGGGTTCGATAGCCCGATTCCAGATGCGCGCGCAGATAGATTCTGTAACGCAATCCGGTATCCGGAACGCGACTCGAAGGCGCAGAGGAATGCACCTGATTTCGTGTCAGATAATGGTGGTTGAGTGTTTCCATCGGTCAGCTTGCCTCTCCGTTTCGGAAATGGACAGGCCGATCAAGAAGCACAGGAGGGGATACAAATAAGAACACCAGCAAGCGCTTTAGCGTCATTTGTATACCGCCAGCAAGTTGCTCTTAAATCAGCGGTTTAGGGGTGCAAGATTAGCAAAACCTGCACGACTGGACAAGCCACGCCTTTTGATCAAACATGCCTTTCACATTCTTTTCCCGCAGCCCGGTCTGCAGACGCTCTTGAACAACACCCTGCTTCGACATCCCATTGCCTTCAGCCTGGTCGCCGGTCTGGCCATCCTGGCTGCGCTGGCGTTCGCCAGCATGGCGGCGACGCTCTGGCTGGCGGCCAGCATCGAGGGCGACGCCAGGGCCATCAACGAGGCAGGCGCTCTGCGCATGAGCACCTACCGAATGCTGGCCACCGAGCAGGACCAGCGTCTGGCCGGCAGTGCCGACCGGGAACAACAGCAGGACAGTGCTTACTGGCGTGAAGACTTCCGGCAACGACTGAACAGCGACGGCCTGCTGTCGGCGCTACCAGACAGCAGCGGCCATCCCGTCAATCAGGCATTTCAGCAGGTCCTCATGGCCTGGGAACAGTCACCGCTGGCAGATGACCGCGTTTCGACCCCGGAAGACGCCGGGAAATTGGTCGATGACATAGATGCCTTTGTGCTGGCACTCGAGTCTCACAGCGACAGCAAACTGGCTCTGATCCGCGTGACCCTGTGGGGCTTTGCGACGCTGGCTGCTCTGGCCGTGGTCATGCTGGGTGTCTGGCTCTGGCGTCAGGTGATCCGGCCGCTGAACACACTGACCGAACAGGCAACTGCGCTCGAAAAAACACAGCTGCATGTGCGCAGCAGACTGAAGGGTCGCCATGAACTGGCCATGCTCAGTCACAGTCTCGACCAGATGGCAGCCGAACTGGAGTCAGTCTATGCCGATATGCAGGCCCAGATTGACGAGCGCACCCAGACGCTGGTCCAGGAAAGGGCCAGCAGCGCCTTGCAGGAAGAACGTTCCGTGATTGCACGAGAACTGCACGACTCGCTGGCGCAGGCTCTGACCTACCAGAAAATGCAACTGGCGCTGCTGCAGGCCCATCTGGAGCAGCAGCTACCGGGCGATTCGATATGGCGCGAGTCCATCGGCACCCTGCGCAGCAATGTGAACGAGGGGTATCGCAAGCTGCGCGAACTCCTGTCCACCTTTCGCCTGCAACTGAACTATACCTCACTGGACGAAGCGCTGGCCGCCACGGTGCGGGAGTTCCAACCCAATACGCGCACCCGGCTTGAGATCAACGGTCGATTCGGGGCACTGCGCCTGGCGCCGCAGCACGAAATCCATGTGCTGCACATCATGCGCGAAGCGCTGACCAATGTGATCAAGCATGCGGCGGCCTCACAGGCCAGTGTCACCATTGAACGCTCAGGCCGGCAGGTGTCCGTCAGCATTGCCGATGATGGCGTCGGGCTGGCCAGCAGCCAGGCCATCGAGGATGGCTTTGGCCACCTGGGCCTGCGTATACTGTATGAACGGGCCGCACAGCTGCAGGGGGATCTGACCATTCAGTCCGACGCAGACCGCCATGGCACAGAGGTCCGGTTACGCTTCATGGCACAGGAGTAGAAGCACTATCATGACAACCGCTGCCGATATTATTGCCGATGTTCTTATCGTGGATGACCACCCGCTGCTGCGCTCCGGTCTGGAACAGATCATGGCACTGCGACCACAGCTTCGCCTGGTAGGTACGGCGGGTACCGGAGAGCTTGCCTTGCAGGAAGCCGAACGACTCGAACCCGACCTTATCCTGCTGGACCTGAATCTGCCGGACATGCATGGACTGAAAGTACTGCAATCGCTGCGTGCCAGCGGCTCGGATGCTCGCGTCGTCATATTCACGGTGTCGGACGACCAGGGCGACATAGCGGCAGCCATGCGCATGGGCGCCGATGGTTATCTGCTCAAGGATACCGAACCGGAGGACCTGATCGCCGCACTCGACAGCGCGGTTCGTGGCCAGACCACGCTGAGCCCCCGGGTTCGTGACTATGTGCTGGAGCGCGTGCCGGTTGATGACGTGTCACGCCAGATGGAGAATCTCACGCCGCGTGAAAGAGCGGTACTGGAACTGATTGCGCAGGGGCTGAGCAACAAGCTGATCGCCCAGGAGCTGGAAATTGCGGAAGGGACGGTCAAGGTCCATGTAAAACGTCTGCTGGCCAAGCTGGGCATGCGCTCCAGAGTGGAAGCGGCGCTCTGGCTGGCCCGTCACGTCGGCTACTGACCCGAACCGCCGGCGGGGTCAGAGAAAGCCCTGGTCGCGGGCGATGCGGGCGGCCTCCACCCGATTGCGCGCGTTCAGCTTGCTGATGGCTTCACTGAGGTAATTGCGTACCGTACCTTCGGAGCGGTGGACACGCTGCGCAATCATCTCTGTGGTCAAGCCCTCCGCGGCCAGGCGCAATACTTCCCTCTCCCGCTCACTCAGCGGGTTGTTTCCCCCGCGCGCAGCGGCAGCCAGTTCCGGGTCAATCACCTTTTCGCCCAGACACATGCGCCGGATGGCACTGGCCAGATCGTTGGCCGAGGTGTCCTTGAGCAGATAACCCTGTACACCGGCATCCAGCGCCTGGCGCAGATAGCCCTTGCGGGCAAAGGTGGTAATGATGCCGATCACCAGGTCAGGCTGAGCGGCCCGCAGGCGGCGCGCCAGTTCCAGCCCCCCCATGCCGGGCATTTCGATGTCGGTCAGCACCACATCGACCGGTTGAGAGGCGAGCAACTGGAGCGCCTGTTCCGCATCAGAGGCCTGACCCACCACGACAAAGTCATCTTCCATATTCAGCAGGGTCGCCAGAGCACCCAGAATCAGGGTCTGGTCTTCCACCAGTATCAGTCGCTTGGGCTCACTCATAGTCACCCTCCTGCAGGGGCAGCACCATTTGCAGGCGCGTGCCGGGTTTCAGATCCTGCCAGGTCGCCAGACCACCGACTGCCCGGGCACGGGCCTGTATGCCATGCATGCCATTACCGGGGCTGCCGCCCCGCCGGCCCTGACCATTGTCATCCAGACGCAGGGTCATTGCCGACCGGTCACGAACCAGCGACAGATCAACCTCGGTGGCATGGGCATGGCGCACAATATTGGTCACCCCTTCACGCAATACGGCCGCCAGAGTTGATTCCAGGCGCGCCGGCACGGCATCGGTGGTCACCGGGCGAAAATGAATGCCTGCCGATGACAGCAGACTGCGTGCAGCATTGATTTCCAGCGCAATACCGCCTTCATGGTAGCCACTGACCGTGGCCCGCACCTGCTGCAGGCTGTCGCGAGCCAGTTTTTCTATTTCGCGTACCTCGTTGGCCGCCTGCTCGGGTCGATCCGCCATCAGTCTGTTGGCCAGCTCTGCCTTGATCCGAATGCCTGACAGTGTATGTCCCAGCAGATCATGCAGATCACGTGCAATTCGCTCGCGCTCTGCCGTTCGGGCCAGGTGCTCGGCTTCGTCCTGTGACTTGAGCAGCGCTTTCTGCTGGTCCATATAGCGTGTCCAGAAGAAGTCCCCCGCACAGCGGATCAGCACCAGCAACAGGATAATGGCCAGAAACAGCCCATCGAACAGCAGTGCATCCATCCACCAGGCCTGCAGGGCAACCCCAAAGGCCAGCAACGTCTGAACCAGCAGAGACAACCACAGTCGACCATGCTTCAGCTCGAACCCGGGGCTGAAAAGAAAGATGATACTGGCCTGACTGAACGGCAATGTGAGATAGCAGAGGCTGGCTACAGCGCTCATGTAGACATAGACGCCCCAGTCCGCATGCCAGTAGCCACGGAACACCAGACCGGTGAATACCAGAGACACCAGCAGCGCCACCAGAATCCGCTCCGGCGCCAGGCCGGGCCATAGCATGCCCAGCCAGAACACCGACAGATAAAACAGAATACCGTACACCACCAACCGGTCTTCCGGCAGCGGATGCTCGGTGGGTAGCCAGCGGCGGTAATGCCAAAGGGGGAAATCTTTCATACTCGGGATTGTGTCACGCTGACCGGGAAGCAACAGTGAACTTTGTCACGACTGCACTGTCCGGGTTTCGGAATAGCCGACCTCGCCGCGCACGGACAATCGGGCCAGCAGTTCATAGCCGATGGTACCGCTGGCCTGTGCCACCTCATCCACCGGCACCTGCTCGCCCCAGAGCTCGACCGGGTCGCCCAGCGCAGCCTCAGGTACCGAGGTGACATCCACGGTCAGCATATCCATCGACACGCGTCCGGCCAGCGTCACCGGCTGCCCGCGCACCGCGGCGGGCGTGCCATTGGGAGCATGGCGCGGATAACCATCGGCATAGCCCATGGCCACGGTGGCAAGGCGCATCGGTTTTTCAACCTTGAAAGCCCCGCCATAGCCGACCGCCTCACCCGGCTGCAGGTCACGCAGCGCAATGATGGGGGCGGTCAGGGTCATGCCGGCGCGCAGCCCCAGTTCAGCCGCGCTGCGACCGGGTGCCGGAGTGGCGCCATACAGCATGATTCCGGGGCGTACCCAGTCGCCCTGGCGCCCCGGCCAGAACAGGACGCCGGCGGAGTTGGCGAGGCTGGTGGCACAGCCCGGAAGAGTTGCGTTGTTCAGGAGTTCGGCCTGCGTGATGGTCATGTCATGTTCAGGGTCATCAGCGCGGGCGAAATGGGTCATGGTCGCGACCTGTTCCACTTGCGACAAGGACTGCAACTGTCGAATCAGGTCGGGGGCCTGGTCCGGCATCACGCCAAGACGGTGCATACCGGTGTCGATCTTGAGCCAGACCCGCACCGGTGCAGGTACCTGACAGGCCGCCAGCCAGGCGATTTGCTCCGGATGGTGCAGCACCAGTTCCAGATTCCGGGCCAGCGCCTGCTCTGTCTGAGTCGCCGATACCGTACCCTCCAGAAGCATGACAGGGCCGCTCAAGCCGGCTTCCCGAAGACACAGAGCCTCGTCCAGAGTGGCCACGGCCAATCCGTCAGACAACGGCGCCAGCGTGCGTGCCACCGGCACCAGACCATGGCCATAGGCATTCGCCTTGACCACGGCCCAAACCCGGCTGTCGGGTGCATGGGCCTGTGCCGTGCGCAGGTTGTGGCGCAGGTTGTCCAGATGCACCGTGACACATGTGCCCCGACTCATTCCGCACCCTCTGAGCCGCTCATCTGATAATCCGGGGACAGGTTCTCGAAGCGCGTATATTCGCCGATGAAGGACAGATAGCAGGTGCCGATCGGACCGTTACGCTGCTTGCCGATGATGATCTCGGACACATTCTGGTCGGGTGTGTCGGGGTTGTACACCACGTCACGATAGATGAAGGCGATGATGTCCGCGTCCTGCTCGATGGCGCCCGATTCGCGCAGATCCGAGTTGACCGGCCGCTTGTTGGGGCGCTGCTCCAGACTCCGGTTGAGCTGCGACAGGGCCACCACCGGGCAGTCGAATTCCTTGGCCATGCCCTTGAGCGAGCGACTGATCTCGGAAATCTCGTTGGTCCGCCCTTCGCTGAAGCCCTTGATCGACATCAATTGCAGATAATCCACCATGATCACTGCCGGCCGACCGTGCTCGCGCACCAGTCGACGTGTGCGGGCCCGCATTTCGGAGGGTGAAATGCCGGGGGTATCATCTATGAACAGCGGCCGGTCGTGAATCTTGTTGACGGCATTGGTCAGGCGTTGCCAGTCATCCTGCTGCAGGCTGCCGGTGCGCACCCGGGTCTGGTTGATACGCCCGAGCGACGACAGCATCCGCTGGGCCAGTTGTTCGGCGGGCATTTCGAGCGAAAAGACAATCACCGGCTCGTCACTGTACATGAGGCCGGCTTCCACCAGGTTCATGGCAAAAGCCGTTTTGCCCATGGAAGGACGGGCGGCCACGATCACCAGATCACCGCGCTGCAGGCCGGAGGTCATGTCATCCAGCTTTTCAAAGCCGGTACTGAGACCGGTGAGATTGCCTTCCAGCCCGGACAGTTCATCAATGCGCTGCAGGGTGCGCTTGAGGATGGACTTCAGGTCCTGCGGGCCGCCCTCGCTGGGGCGATCTTCCGCGATGGAGAATACCGCGCGCTCTGCCTCATCCACCAGTTCTTCTGCCGAACGCCCTTCCGGTTCATAGGCACTGCTCTGAATCCGGCCGGCGACTTCGATCAGGCGGCGCAGCAGGGCGCGCTCACGAACAATGCTGGCATAGGCTTCCAGGTGCCCGACCCCGGAGGCATTTTCCACCAGTTCGGTCAGATAGATGACATCCCCGGCTATCTCGAGGTCCCCGGACTGCTCCAGGGCCTCGGTCAGAGTAATGACGTCGATTGGCTGTTGCACTTCAACCTGACGGGCCATGGTCTGATAGATGGCGCGATGCTCAGGGCGATAGAAGTCGTCGGCCTGTACCTTTTCTGCCACCGTATCCCAGCGGCTGTTGTCCAGCATCAGCGCGCCGAGCAGACTTTGCTCGGCTTCCAGGGAGTGCGGCGGTGTTTTCAGCAGGAGGTCTTCAGTCATTGGGCAACTGCGTCTGATTGTTCCGTGGCATAGTCTGAGCGCCTTATCATACACCTGAAATGAAGCCGGAGGCAGACCCCGGCGAGGAGCAACTTGTTACTGAACCGGACAGTGGCAGCAGAATCCGCCGCTCTGACAGGCGTAAAAAAACCCCCTGCGGTTGCCCGCAGGGGGTTGCTGCACTCACCGGTACAACGGGTGTGCGGGTATCGGTGAAGTCTTACTCTTCCGGTACAACAATAACCGTGACTGAGGCCAGCACTTCGGGGTGCAGCTGCAGGTCAATTTCGTACTCACCGGTCTGGCGCAACGGGCCAGCCGGCAACTTGACTTCACTCTTGTTCACTTCCACGCCGGCAGACGAAATGACGTCGGCCAGATCACGAGTACCAATGGAGCCGAACAGCTTGCCTTCATCACCAGCGCGCACGGCGATGGTCAGTTCCAGGTCGGCCAGCTGCGCAGCACGTGCTTCGGCAGTCGTCAGGCGTGTCTTGGCTTCCGCTTCAAGCTCCGCGCGGCGGGCTTCAAACGTTTCCAGATTGTCCTTGGTTGCCGGTACCGCCTTGCCCTGCGGAATCAGGTAATTGCGGCCATAACCGGCCTTCACGTTGACCTTGTCACCCAGGTCACCGATTTTGCCTACTTTATCGAGCAGGATAACTTCCATCTTGAATTCCTCTACTGTCGGGAGGCCGCATCGAAGGCCTCCTGGATCTCTACAATACCGGGCTGCTTACTCGTGGCGATCAGAGTACGGCAGCAGGGCCAGATAACGCGCCCGCTTGATGGCAGTGCCCAACTGACGCTGGTAACGTGCGCGGGTGCCGGTAATACGGCTGGGTACAATCTTGCCGGATTCTGTGACATAGCCTTTCAGCGTATCCACATCTTTGTAGTCAATCTCGGTAACGCCTTCGGCAGTAAAGCGGCAGAACTTACGGCGACGAAAAAAACGGGCCATGATATTTGCTCCTGATCAGATCTGAATTAGGCTTCGCTGGTGTTCTCGGACTGCTCGGTCTCGGCGGAATCATCTGCCTCGTCTTCGCTGTCCTGATCATCCCGCGCGGCAGACTCGTCACGCGCCGGCTTGTCGTATGCCTTGCGCGCTTCCTTGGCTTCCACTTCCTTCATCATTGGAGACGCTTCAGTGACCGCCTCCTTGCAACGCGTTACCAGATTGCGGATAACGGCATCGTTGAAGCGGAAGGTCGACTTCAGATCTTCAATCGTTTCGTCGTCGCATTCGACGTTAAGCAGCACATAGTGTGCCTTGTGCACCTTCTGGATAGAATAGGCCAGCTGTCGACGGCCCCAGTCTTCCTGACGGTGAATCTTGCCACCTTTCTCGGTGACCGTGGAGGTGTAGCGCTCCACCATCGCGGGAACCTGTTCGCTCTGGTCCGGATGGAAAAGCAACACAATCTCGTAATGACGCATGTTCGCTCCTTTCGGGTTATCAACCTTCCTGCGGCCCGGCCCGAGGTAAGGTAAGGAGAACTCGGAAGTTCATAATCAGGGTGCTGGTGAACCCAGCTACCGGGGCGCGCGAGTGTACCTCAGCACGACCGGCAGGGCAAGAGGCGAAGGGCTTCAGGCAGGTTTTATGGCTGTACGCTGACGGACCGCCTCGAACAGGCAAATGCCAGTGGCTACCGAGACATTCACACTACTGACCTGGCCTTGCATGGGCAAATGGACCAACTGATCACAGTGCTCTCGCGTCAGGCGACGCATACCCGCGCCTTCTGCACCCATGACCAGTGCAACCGGTCCGGTCAGGTCGGCCTGATACAGGCTGGCGTCCGCCTCACCAGCCGTACCGACGATCCAGACCCCGGCCTCCTGCAGCCCGCGTAAAACCCGAGCCAGATTGGTGACCTGAATCAGGGGGACGGATTCGGCAGCACCACTGGCCACCTTGACGACCGTCGCCGTCAGGCCGGCGGACCGTTTGCGCGGCACCACGACGGCGTGGACGCCGGCGGCATCAGCGACTCTGAGACAGGCGCCGAGATTGTGCGGATCGGTCACGCCATCGAGCACCAGCAGCAGCGGTGCCGTAGACGATTCCAGCAAGGGCCAGAGGTCCTGTTCATCCAACGGCACGATGGCCTGCACCAATGCCAGCACACCCTGATGACGCAGATCACCCAGACCCAGCTTCTGTACCCGTTGCTGAAAGGCCTTGCTGCCAAGCTTCTCGAAAGGCACACCCGCATGGCGGGCGGCATCCAGAATACTCTCGAGTCTGCGATCATGACGTTCGCCATTGACCATAACCTGGCGCAGCCGTTCCGGCCGCTCACTCAACGCCGCCTGAACCGCATGTAGCCCGGCAATGGCTTCCGAATCGTCTGACATGATGTGACTCCTCTGCTCCCTTTAATGCTGCCCCGGAGGGCAGATCAATAGGGTCGTCTGCGGCTCTTGCGCGCCCGCTTCTTGCGGGTGCGCCCTTCACCGGGCAGCGGCGCGTCATCATCCGCCTGCTTGGGCTTTTTCTCGGGCACCAGCTCGAAGTCGATCTTGCGATCGTCGAGCGAGACGCGCACAACCCGCACCTGTACCGGATCGCCCAGGCGGTGAACCACCCGGGTGCGCTCGCCGACCAGGCGCTGACGCGCCGCATCGAACACATAATAGTCGCGCGACAGGGCGGTGACATGGATCAGACCGTCAATCCAGTATTCTTCCAGCTGTACAAACAGGCCGAAGCCCAGTACCGACGTGATCTTGCCATTGAAGACGTCACCGATGTGATCCTGCATGAATTCGCACTTCAGCCAGGCCAGCACATCCCGCGTGGCATCGTCGGCCCGTCGCTCACAGTGCGAACAGTGCTCGCCCAGCGCGTTCATGCGACCCTCGTCGTAGGGATAATAGGTGGCCAGATTCTCTTTCGCCATGCCGCGCGGGCGCTTCACACTGGCACCGCGTCGGCCGCTGCGGATCAGGGCCCTGATCGCCCGGTGCACCAGCAGATCGGGGTAGCGCCGGATCGGTGAAGTGAAATGGGCATAGGCGTCATACGCCAGGCCAAAGTGGCCCAGGTTGTCCGGCTGGTAGACGGCCTGAGACAGGCTGCGCAGAATCATCCCCTGAATGGCCTCACGGTCCTGGCGCCCCTGAATCTGATTCATCAGATGGCGATAGTCTTCGGGTTCCGGGTCATCGCCACCAGGCAATACCAGCCCCAGTTCGCCCAGATAGCCGCGCAGCGCCTCCAGCTTTTCTATTGTCGGGCCGTCATGGACCCGATACAGGGCAGGCAGCTCCGAAGCCTCCAACAGGTCGCCAGTGCAGGTGTTGGCCGCCAGCATGCATTCTTCGATGATGCGGTGGGCATCATTGCGTTGATAGGGCACGATCTTTTCGATTTTCTTGTCCGCGCCGAACACGATGCGCGGCTCGATGGTCTCGATGTCCATAGCTCCGCGCACAGCACGTGCCTTGCGGAACACCTTGTGCATCTGCACCAGATGCTTGAGTGTGCGTTCAACCTTCTGTTCATCCATCACCACCTGGTCGCGCACGGCTTCCCGGCTGCCCTGCATCCACTGCCACACCTGTTCATAGGTCAGGCGCGCATGGCTGTGAATAACGGCTTCATAGAACTGGTAATCATCAACCTCACCATTGCGGCCTATGTTCATCTCACAGACCATGACCAGTCTGTCGACGGCCGGGTTCAGCGAGCACAGCCCATTGGAGAGCTTCTCCGGCAACATCGGCACCACCCGCTCCGGGAAGTAGACCGAGGTGGCGCGCCGCTCGGCTTCCTGGTCAAGCGGTGTACCCGGCCGGATATAGTGGCTGACATCAGCAATGGCTACCCAGAGCCGCCAGCCACCGCTGACCTTGCGACTGGCGCAGAGAGCGTCATCGAAATCGCGGGCGTCGGCGCCGTCTATCGTGACAAAGGGTCGGTCACGCAGGTCAAAGCGGTTGTCCAGATCCTTTTCCTGCACTTCATCAGGAATCGAGCGCAGTTGCGCGTCGATGTCATCCGGCCATTCCCAGGGAATATCATGACTGCGCAGGGCAATGTCGATTTCCATGCCGGGCGCCATTGAGCGTCCCAGCACTTCGATGACCTCGCCGACCGGCTGCCGGCGGCTGTCGGGCTGGATGGTGATCTTGACGGTCACGATATCACCGGCACTGGCACCAGCAGACTTGCCCTCGGGCACCAGTACATCATGCGCTACACGCGGATTTTCCGGGATCACATAGGCCACCCCGGATTCACTGTGATAGCGCCCCACGACCTGTGCCGTGTTGCGCTCGAGCACTTCAACGATTTTGCCTTCCGGTCGGCCGCGCTGGCTGGTATCCAGGCGCCGGGCAAGTACCCGGTCGCCGTGGAAACAGGTCTTCATCTGGCGATGTGACAAGGCCAGAGCCTCTCCGCCGTCGTCCGGAATAAGCAGCCCATGACCATCAGGGTGACCTTGCACACGGCCACGGATCAGGCTCATGCGATCGACTAGGGCATAAGCGCCCTGACGCGAGCACAGCACCTGACCGTCGCGGGTCATGGCGATCAGCCGCCGGCGCAGACCTTCGATTTCTTCCTCTGACTGCAGGTCCAGTTCAACGACCAGTTCAGCATGTGTCGCAGGCCCCTGGCGCTCGGCCAGATATTGCAGCAGAAATTCCCGACTGGGCACCGGCGTCTCGTATTTGCCGGCTTCGCGCTCCAGAAAGGGATCCTGTTGTGGTGCATCCTGCTTGCGGTTGTTCTTCCTACTCAAAAATGACTCCTCTCGCGCGCCTCGCCGGCCCGGGGACTGAGCGGGTCATGCTGAGGCGTCTTACGCCTCGGCACAACACGTCTTCAGTCACAGAAGGCGTGGCGCAATGTAATGGTTTCGCTACGGTCGGGCCCGGTGGAAATGATGTCCACAGGCGCGCCAACCGCAGTCTCAAGATAACGAATATAGTTCCGGGCGTTTTCCGGCAAGTCCTCCAGCGACTTGGCACCCATGGTGCTTTCCTGCCACCCCGGCAAGGTGTCATACACCGGTTTCACGCGCTCGAAGCCTTCAGCTTCTGCCGGGACCGGCACTTTCCTGCCTTGTTCGTCTTCGTAACCGACGCAGACCCGAACCTCATCCATGCCATCAAGCACATCGAGTTTGGTCAGGCACAGGCCGGAAATTGAATTGATCTGGATGGCGTGACGGACGGCAACGGCATCAAACCAGCCACAACGACGCGGACGCCCCGTGGTTGAACCAAATTCGTTGCCCCGCCTGGCGAGACCCATACCGACATCATCAAACAGCTCAGTCGGGAAAGGACCGGCGCCGACGCGCGTGGTGTAGGCTTTGGTAATTCCGAGCACATAGTCGAGATACAGTGGACCAAAACCCGAGCCGGTAGATACGCCACCCGCCGTGGTACTGGATGAGGTCACATAGGGATAGGTGCCGTGATCAATGTCCAGCATCGACCCCTGTGCGCCTTCAAACATGATGTTGCCACCGCGCATGCGCACACCGTGCACATATTCGACCGTATCATCGGCCAAGTCGCGGATCTGCTCACCTTGCTCGACCACCTGATCAAATACGGCGTTCAGTTCCAGGGCCGGCTGACCGAAATAGCCGGTCAGAATAAAGTTGTGATAGTCCAGTAGTTCGGCCAGTTTCTCGCGGAAGATCTCCGGGCGATAAAGGTCACCCAGTTTGACGGCCCGACGGGCCACCTTGTCTTCATAGGCCGGGCCAATGCCCCGCCCGGTGGTGCCGATGGCCTTCTTGCCACGCCGCACTTCACGCGCCTTGTCCAGGGCCACATGGTTGGGCAGGATCAACGGGCAGGCCAGGCTGACTTTCAGCCGCTCGCGCACCGGCACATTGCGCGCCTCCAGCATGTGGATCTCTTCCAGCAACGCATCCGGCGCCAGCACAACGCCATTGCCAATCACGCAGGTGACGTGGTCACGCAGGATTCCGGAAGGAATCAGGTGCAGAACCGTTTTCTCGCCGTTGATGACCAGCGTATGACCCGCATTGTGGCCACCCTGAAAACGCACCACGGCTTCTGCTTCATCGGTTAGCAGGTCGACGATCTTGCCTTTGCCTTCGTCGCCCCACTGAGTGCCCAGCACAATGACGTTCTTACCCATCTGTTGTGTTCAACCCTTCCAGTTAGCGTTGCATTCAGTCTTCCAACGGCATGATATGCCAGGCACCGGAGTGCTCGGCCAGCCGATGGGTACAATCCAGAGACCGGGCTTCGGCCTCGACATCACCAAATCCCTGTATCAGCACCTCGCCTTCAGCGCGCAACTGGCGCACTGTAGACTGCAGCCCGGCATCGTCCTGAGCCGGGACAAATATACGGCGCGGCTGACGACTGCGTCGCTCTGCCGTCAGCCCGGCCAGCGTCTTCAGATCGGCCGAAAAACCGGTCGCCGGTCTCGAGCGGCCATAAGCTGCGCCCGTGTCGTCGTAGCGCCCACCCTTGGCAATCGCATGCCCGTGTTGCCGATGGAACAGCGAAAACACCAGACCGGTGTGATAGTTGAAGTCGCGCAGTTCGGCCAGGTCAACATGCAGCGACACTTCGGGCAACCTGACCTGCAGGGTTGCAATCAACTGCTGCAGCGCTGCCAGAGGCTCCGCAACCGCGAACCGCGCCAGACGCTCCTGAAGGCCGGACAGCACTTCCGGGCCACCGGACCAGCCAGGCAGCGCCAAAAGCACCGAGCGCGCGTCTTCGTCATCGACTTCCCGGTGCAACCAGGCTTCCAGTTCCGGCAAGGCCCGCTGGCGCATCAAATCAAACAGTTCCGCGCGCTGCTGCGGACGCAACTCCAGAGGCTCCACCAAAGCCCGGTAGATGCCGACATGACCCACATCCAGCGTCAGTTGATCCAGTCCCACATCTTCGGCCAGGCCGACCATCAAGCAGATGATCTCCAGGTCGGCCGCAGCATTGGCACTGCCATAGAGCTCGGCACCCAATTGCAGCGGATTGCGGGAACTCAGCAGAGAGGCCTTGCGCGCATTCAGAACCGGGGCGCAATAGCAGTACCGTGCCACCCCCTGACGCCCGATACTATGGGCGTCCATGCGCGCCACCTGTTGCGTCAGGTCAGGGCTGATGCCCAGCAATCGGCCCGACAGCTGGTCGGTTACCTTGAAGGTCAAAAGGTCCAGGTCACTGGCCATGCCGGCCAGCAGACTTTCCAGAAACTCGGCCTGGGGTGGCATCACCAGCTCATAGCCCCAGCGGGCGAAATAATCGAGGCTGCGTCGGCGCAGGCGCTCGACATGTCCGGCCAGCGGAGGCTGTACCTCCTCAATGGCGTCTGGCAACAGCCAGCGGTCGGTCTGACTCATAGGGAATCGAATACTGATCTCAGTTTGGTACTCATGTCATAGCGCGACGAATTTCACCGCATCTGACCCGAAAGCCCGGATCACAGACAACAAAAAACCGGGCCGTTTGGCCCGGTTTCCGGAGTATACCGCTTATGCGATCAAGTCTCACCCGTTTTCGTGCTTACTCAACACTCAGCGTAATGCCCGTTGTTGCATTGGCATCATGCATGAACCTGAAGAACGCATTGTCGGGCTCAATGACGAACAGGTCGTCACTGCTGAAGGCATCGTTGTAGGCCTGCAGACTGCGCCAGAAGGAATAGAAATCCCGGTCAGTCTCGAAAGCCTGGGCATAGGTCTGTGCCGCCTCGGCATCACCTTCACCGCGGACGAACTGCGCCTGGCGATAGGCGTTGGCGATGATTTCCGTACGCTGACGATCAGCGTTGGCGCGGATCCCTTCGGCCTGCTCTTCACCACGCGAACGAATCTCACGGGCTTCACGCTCCCGGTCCGATTCCATCCGGCTGAATACCGCCGCGCTGACTTCCTGCGGAAGGTCGATCCGCTTGATCCGGACGTCCACGACCTCAACACCCAGTGCAGAACTGCCCGCCTCGTCGACCTGACGCGTCACTTCTCGGATCAGTTCGTCACGATCGCCGGAAACCACCTCGAAGATGGTGCGCACACCGAAGGCGGCGCGCAATGCATCGTTGGCAATGGCGGTCAGGCGCTCTGAGGCAGCAAACTCATCACCTGCCGTGGCACGATAAAAGTCACGCGGACGATCCACCCGCCACTTGACGAAGGCATCCACGATCAGATTCTCACGCCCAACCGTCAGGAAGCGCTCGGGTTGCGAGTTGTTGGTCAGTACGCGGCTGTCGAACTTGGCCACGGTGTCGATAAACGGCACCTTCCAGTGCAGACCGGAAGGCACGTCATCAACCACCACTTCACCGAAGCGCAGCTGAATGGCGCGCTCTTTCTCGGTCACGATGTACAGTGTCTGGCTTAGCAGCAAAACAACCAGACCCAGGACAACCAGTATGGTAACGCTACGTGTGCTCATTGGTTATTCCCCTCAGTTCCGGTTGCGTGAACGCTGTTCAAGCCGCTCACTCAGACGATCGATATCATCGTCGCTCATTCGGCTTGCTCCATTGGACAGGCGGTCCAATGGCAGATACATCAGATTGTTACTGCCCTCACGCACGTCCAGCATGACCTTGTTGACCTCGCTGTAGATACGGGACACGGTCTCCAGATACAGGCGCTCGCGGGTCACTTCGGGTGCATTGGCATATTCGACAGCCAACTGGGTGAAGCGCGAGGCATCACCTTCTGCCGTAGCCACCAGCTCGGCCCGGTAGGCTTCCGCTTCTTCCAATTGCCGCTGCGCCTGACCGCGTGCCAGCGGCACGACCTCATTGGCGTAGGACTGCGCCTGGTTGATCAACCGCTGTTCGTCCTCACGCGCCCGGATGACATCATCATAGGCGTCCTGGACTTCCTGCGGGGCTCGGGCTTCACGGATATTGACCGCACTAATCTCGATGCCGGCACCATAGTTATCCAGGTACCGCTGCAGGCGATCCCGCACATTCAGCGCAAGCTGCGCTCGACCGGCGGTCAACACCTCATCCATGATCACACCACCCATTTCATGGCGCAGTGCAGAGTCGGCGGCATCTTCAAGGCTGCGTTCAGGCGAACGAACATTGAGCGCGAACGCCCGCGCATCAGTAGCCAGGAACTGCACTGTCATGGAGATATCCACGATGTTCTCGTCCTCGGTCAGCATCAGATCCTGATAGCTGTAGGACCGCAGGTTGGTGACATTGACCTTTTCCACCTGATCGATCAGCGGCAGCTTGAAGCGCAGACCGGGCATCTCCAGCTTGTGGAAGGTACCAAAGCGCAGAACCACACCCCGCTCCTGTTCGTCCAGGGTGTAGAAAGAATTGTAGAGGCCCACACCCAGCACGACGATCAGTGCTGCCAGCACCAATCCCTTGATGTTCTGAGGGCCAGCGCCGCCGCTGGAGCTGCCGCCCCCGCCACCGCCAGAGCGCTTGCCGCCACCCAGGATGCTGTTCAGCTTTTTGCCCCACTCACCCAGAATCTGGTCCAGGTCAGGTGGGCCGCCACCCTGATTGCCATTTCCATTAGGGCGTCGTCCCCAGGGGTCCTGATCTTTGTTTCTGTTATCAGGCGGTTCATTCCACGCCATGGTTTTCTCCAGTTCTAAGGTTCAGGTTGATTGTTCGTTACCCCGCCACCCGGGGCCTGTTTGTTTGAAATCCCGATTAGTATAGTGTTTCCGGCTCTGCAAGATAATGTCCGGCGGGAATACCACACTGACCCAGTACTCGACGGAGGTCCTTGCGCTGCAGGCGCACGGCCAGCAGGCTGTTCCCCTCGTCGTCAAAGCGCTCGGATTGCACGGCCTCCAGGCTGTAGAGTTGCGCACGCAATGCGGACCAGGCGGGCGGCACACTGATCGTCTCGGCGAACAGATCACCACCGAGCCGCGTCGCAATCGCGTCTTGCAGCAGGGAGAACCCTTCACCAGTCAGCGCGGACAGCCAGACCCGTTCTGGCTCTCCGTCCTCGGTGAAGTCAATATTGGCGGGTTTGCCGAGCAAATCCGCCTTATTGAACACCAGAAGAGTCGGCTTTTCAGCAACCCCGAGTTCACTTAACACTTCATTTACCTGCTCTATGTTCGCATCCCGCTCGCTGGCGGCGCAATCCACGACGTGTAAAAGAAGGTCAGCTTCTGCTGTTTCCTGTAAAGTCGCCTTGAACGCCTCCACCAGCTTGTGCGGCAAGTGTCGGATAAAGCCCACGGTATCAGCCAGTACAACCGGCCCCAGGTCCTTGACCTGCAGACGGCGCAGCGTCGGGTCGAGCGTGGCAAACAACTGGTCTGCCGCATACACATTGGAAGCAGTCAGCGCGTTGAACAGGGTGCTCTTGCCGGCGTTGGTATAGCCCACCAGCGCGACTGTCGGCGTGTCGGAGCGCTGCCGATAACGTCGCCCCTGATTACGCTGTTTTTCCACCTTGCCCAGTCGGCGCTGGATATGGACGATCCGATCCCGCAGCAGGCGGCGGTCCGTTTCCAGTTGGGTTTCACCCGGTCCGCGCAGCCCGATACCGCCCTTTTGGCGCTCCAGGTGCGTCCAGCCTCGCACCAGTCGGGTCGACTGGTACTGCAACTGGGCCAGCTCAACCTGAAGCTTGCCCTCATGGGTGCGTGCCCGCTGGGCAAAGATGTCCAGAATCAGGCCGGTGCGATCCAGCACACGACACTCCACTTCCCGTTCTATGTTGCGTTCCTGGCTAGGTGACAGGCTGTGATTGAACAGCACGACATCGGCTTCATATTCGCTGATGGCGTCCTTGATCTCCTGTACCTTGCCGGAGCCGATAAAGAGCTTGGGATGCGGTGTATTGCGACGGGTGGTGATCAACGTCATGGGTTCGGCGCCAGCCGAATTCACCAATTCAACGAATTCGGCGGCGTCCTCGCGCTCATCACCCTCTGGAAAGTCGATATGGACCAGTATGGCCCGGTCGCCGCCCTGGGCGCGTTCAAAGAGCAATCAGGTTCTCCACAATCAGGCTTCGTCCTCCTCGGGCTGCGGCAACTTGACCGGCCGCGAAGGAACAACGGTGGAGATGGCATGCTTGTACACCATCTGGGATACTGTGTTTTTCAACAGAATCACGAACTGATCAAAGGACTCTATCTGGCCTTGCAGCTTGATCCCGTTGACCAGGAAAATAGACACAGGGATGCGCTCTTTGCGCAAAAAGTTAAGATAGGGGTCCTGAAGGCTTTGTCCTTTGGACATGGTTCACTCCTCAATTCTTCTAGTAGTTATCAGGATGCTGTTCTCAGCAACCTCGGCAGAGCACCTGACAGAGCCGTACCGGATGCTTTTTCAAGCCTCCAAAGACTCTGCCCGCACAACAACTTGGGCTCTGTTACTCCATACCTGCACTACTATAGCAAAGTGACGCAAGGGCCACAGCGTTTTTCACGGGCCTTTGCGGCGGTTGGTAATTTGCCTGCTGGACAGCCGACATCGATGTTTTGTCTGAAGCAGATGCTGAACCTCAAATTCAGTGCTCAAGAGCGCCGAATGGCCTCTAGCACCTGCCGTGCCAAATCCGGCGCAAGAGTATCAAAGTGCTCGACATTCCGCCAGCCTCGCAGCCAGGTCAATTGTCGTTTGGCCAGTTGCCGGGTGGCGATAATGCCGCGCTCACGCATGGCGCTCCACGGCAAATGACCGGACAGATAATCCCACATCTGTCGGTACCCGACGCAGCGCATCGAGGCATGTTCGGCGGTGAGGTCGCCACGCTCGTAAAGCGCCCGCACCTCGTCCTCGAATCCGCTTGCGAGCATCCGGTCAAAGCGCTTCTCTATCCGCCCGTGCAGCGTCTTGCGTTCACGAGGCGCCACGGCCAGTTGTATGGTCGGCCCGGGAAAGTCATTGCTCACCGTGCCCGCCGCAGGCAAGACCTGATCACGTCGCCAAAGCGCCGTCATCGGCTGACCGGTCAGCCGGCACACTTCGACGGCACGAATCAGGCGCTGCCGGTTGTGCGGATGAATGGCCGCCGCCGCTTCGGAGTCGAGGCGCTGCAGTTCGCCATGCAGGGCCGTGGGCCCCTGCGTCCGGAACTGTGCGTCCAGTTCGGCTCTGAGGTTCGGATCAGCGGGCGGCAAGTGGGCCATGGGCGACAGCAGGATGCGGAAATACAGCATGGTGCCTCCCACCAGAATGGGGGTACGCCCGCGCTGCCTGATGGTGTCGATCAGCGCCAGCGCGTCGTCGCGGAAATCCTGTGCGGAATAGCTTTCGACCGGGTCCAGGATGTCAATCAAGTGATGCGGTACACCGGCCCGCTCGTGTAGGTCCGGTTTGGCCGTGCCGATATTCATCTGGCGATAGATCAGCGCCGAGTCCACCGAGACAATTTCGCCATTCAGGGCCTGCGCCAACTCTATGCTCAAGCCCGTCTTGCCGGAGGCCGTCGGCCCCATCAGACAGATCACCGGCAGCGTCATCTACTGGCCTCGCAAAAACAGCCGGTCCAGTTCTGACATGCTCAGTTGCACCCAGGTCGGGCGACCGTGATTGCACTGGCCACTGCGTTCGGTAATCTCCATGTCACGCAGCAGGGCATTCATTTCCGGCACCGTCAGCTTGCGGTTGGCGCGCACCGAACCATGGCAGGCCATGGTCGACAGGATGCCATCACGGGCGGCCAGTATCGCATCACTGGTGTCGAACTGGACCAGTTCCGCCAGCACATCACGCACCAGATCCTCGACCTGCTGGGCAGGCAGAAACACCGGCACCTCATAGACCGAAATCTGCTCCGGCCCGGTGCGCCGCACATCAAACCCGAAAGCACGGAAGCTGTCATTGAAGTTTTCGGCGGCGTCCGCCTCCCGCTGCGACACATGCACCACCGGCGGCACCAGTACCGGCTGCCCTGCGATACGACTGTCATCCATCGCCTGTTTCATGCGCTCGTAGGTAATCCGCTCATGAGCCGCATGCATGTCGACCAGTACCAGGCCGTGCTGGTTCTGCGCCAGAATGTATACACCGTGCAGCTGTGCCAGCGCGTATCCCATTGGCGGCGCCTCCCGGGCGTCGTCAGCATGCAACTGCCGGTAGGCGGCCAACTGGTCCGCCACCACGCCCGGGCGGGCTCTGGACTGTTGCCAGTGGCGGGCGGCCGGGCTGTCAAAGGCTGTGGGCTGTGCCATTCCGGCAGAAGCGCCCCCACTGGCACCCTGATCAGGCGCCGAAGCAGAAAACTGCGACCCAGGATCGCGCAGAGGCATACTGCCCTGTTCCGGCCTGATCTCCGGCTCTCGGGTGGCCGCCGACAAATTGGCCGCCGGCTGATGGGTATCCGGAGAGACCTCGGCGAGCGCCCGATGCAGGGTACGAAACAGAAAATCATGCACCTGCCGCGACTCGCGAAAACGCACTTCGTGCTTGGTCGGGTGGACATTGACGTCAACGCCCGCGGGGTCCAGTTCCAGATACAGCACATAGGCCGGATGCCGGCCATGGAACAGCACGTCGCGGTAGGCCTGCCTGACCGCATGGCTGACCACCCGGTCACGCACCGGACGCCCGTTGACGAAGAAATACTGCATGTCGGCCTGACGCCGATTGAACGTCGGCAGTCCGAGCCAGCCCCAGAGGCGCATGCCCAGGTGCTCCATTTCCATGAACACACACTGTTGCATCAGCTCCGGGGAGCAAAGGTCGGCTACCCGCTTTTCCTGCTCGGGGCGCGAATGGCAGGCCTTGAGGCTGTGTACCACCCGGCCATTGTGTTTCAGGCTCAGAAAACAGCCCCACTGACCCAGGGCAATGCGTTTGAAGGCTTCTTCGACGTGATTGAATTCGGTTTTCTCGGTCTTGAGAAAGCGGCGGCGGGCCGGGGTATTGAAGAAGAGATCATGGACTTCAACGCTGGTACCCACCGGATGCGCCGCGGGGGCCACTTCGGGCACCATGTCCCGCCCACTGGTGCGGGCCTGCCAGGCCTGCTCAGCCGCCTCATGACGACTGGTCAGCGTCAGGCGGGAGACCGAACTGACCGAGGCCAGCGCCTCCCCCCGGAAGCCCATGGACTGCACTGATTCCAGGTCGTCGAGACTGTGAATCTTGCTGGTGGCATGACGGCTGAGCGCCAGCGCCAGGTCGTCCTCCGGGATGCCGCGACCATTGTCGCGTACCAGCAGCCGTTTGACGCCGCCCTGCTCCAGTTCAACCTGAATGCGGTCGGCTTTTGCATCAAGGCTGTTTTCCATCAACTCTTTGACCACGGAGGCCGGACGCTCAACCACCTCCCCTGCGGCAATCTGGTTGGCCAGGCGAGGAGACAATACCTGAATGCGACGTGACTGATGCGAATCCCCGTCAGCCATTGGGTACCCGCAGTGTCTGGCCGACGCGGATTACATCGGAATTCATGTTGTTGATTTCACGCAGTCGGTTGACCGAGATACCATGGCGGGTGGCGATACCGGAAAGGGTATCACCCGTGCGCACGGTGTAGCTGTCAAAACTGTTGGCATTGCGCCGCTGGGTATAGACCCAGGTACCGGGCGGCGGATTGTCGTCAAAGTAATCCTTGATGCCGTCGAACACGGCCCTGGCCAGGCGCTGTCGATAGGCCTGTGACCCCAGATTCGCCTCATCACGCGGATTGGACATGAAGCCGGCCTCGACCAGAATCGAGGGCACGTCAGGCGATTTCAGCACCGCAAAGCCCGCCTGCTCGACGCGCCTGCGGTGCAGGTTGGTGACCTGACCCATGCGTTGCAGTACCTGCTCGCCGATGGACAACCCTTCCTGCATGGAATGGGTCATGGCGAGATCCACGATCACTTCCCGCACCATGGCATCCATATCCTGCATGTCGACACCGCTGACACCCCCGACCCGGTCGGCCTGGTTCTCGCTGCTGGCCAGAAATTCCGCCATGGTAGAGGTGGCGCCGCCATCCGAGAGCGCATAGACCGAGGCGCCGGAGGGCTGGGAACTGGTAAAGGCATCGGCATGCACCGATACGAAAAAGTCGGCATTGGCCTCGCGCGCCAGTTGCCGACGCCGGACCAGTGATATGTAGTAGTCACCGGTACGCACCATGAAGGGCGTGTAGCCTTCGGCGTCTTCGATCAGCCGTTCCATTTCACGCGATATGGCCATGGCCACATGCTTTTCGTAGGTGCCGCGCACGCCAATGGCACCCGGATCTTCACCGCCATGACCGGCATCAATGGCGATGACGATATCACGCTGACCGTCGGTTTCGGCCCGCCGCACCTCGCGCGCCGCCTCGATAGTGGGGGAGGTTCGGTCGTCGCGCTGCAGGTCCACCACCAGGCGATGGCCATACTGTTCGTTGGGTTGCAGCACGAAGCTGCGCGGTGTGAGTTCACTGTCCAGATCCAGCACCACGCGCAGGCTGCCATCGTCACGCTGGGCAGAGCGGATGCTGCTGACGCCGCTGTCGTCCAGCTCAAGGTCGGCATAGGAGCCGCCGAGCGTAGTGCCGGTCATGTCGACCACGACGCGGTCGGGGTTGCTCAGGGTGAATACCCGGTGGTCCACTTCGTTGCTCAGGTCAAACACGATCCGTGTGTGATCGGGTGCCTGCCAGAGCCTGACATTGGTGACGGAGTTGGCCAGCGCTGCAGCAGAGAAGACCAGCAATACAAGGACAACCGACAGGCGTTTCATCATGACGCTGCAACGCCTCCCTGCATCCAGGTGTTGAGCGACTCCAGCCAGGGCTGTGCCCTGACATCCATGGCGGTTGCCGTCAGCAACCGGTCCTGCTCTGCCTCACCGGCAGGCTCCAGATGCAGAACCAGATCAGCAGGGGGAAGAACACCCCGCCCCTGTGCGGGCCACTCAACAAAGCACTGGCTGTCTGCGGCCAGATAGTCTCGCACACCCATGAATTCCAGCTCTTCCGGCGAACCCAAACGGTACAGATCGAAATGATACACCTGAAAACCGTCAAACTCATAGGGCTCAACCAGTGTGTAGGTGGGGCTCTTGACCCGGCCACGCCAGCCCAGGCCCTGCAGGTAGCTGCGCATCAACGTGGTCTTGCCGGCGCCCAGATCACCGTCAAGGTACACCAGAATACCCCGTTCCTGTGGCGGCTGAGCCCTGACGCCAATGGCCAGGCATTCGCCCAGCGCCAGCGTGGCGGATTCACCCCCCAGGCGTATCGGATCTGTTTTAACCGGAAAATCTGGCATTTCGGACGTGTAGGTCGCTCCATTATCGAGCGGAGTGTATCATTAGTTTTACTGTCAAACAGCCCGACGATCCAATAACAGGACAGGTATTTTACGCTTATGAAACGCCTCGCGGCGCTCGATACCGAACACCTCAAGGTCCGTTTGCGCCAGCAAGCAGAGCAGCTCGGTTTCGCTGACGCCGGAGTGACCGGCACCGATGTCAGTGCTGAAAAGCCGCGCTTTCAGAGCTGGCTGGACCGGGGCCTGCACGGCACCATAGCGTTCCTGTCCGAGCATGGCGACAAGCGTTTTCATGCCGATCAACTGGTGCCGGGCACCCGCAGCGTGATTTCCGTGCGTCTGGACTATCTGCCGGATGTGCGCACAACCGAACTGCTGGACCATCCCGAGAAGGCCTACATAGCGCGCTATGCCCTGGGCCGGGACTACCACAAGCTGATGCGCAAACGGCTGGTGCAACTGGCACGCTGGCTGGAAGGTGAAATCGGGCCTTTCGGCTATCGGGCTTTTGCCGACAGTGCGCCGGTACTGGAGCGTGCGATGGCGCGCAATGCCGGACTGGGCTGGGTTGGCAAGCACACGCTGGTACTCAATCAGCATGCCGGTTCCTGGTTTTTTCTCGGCGAGCTGTTCACCGATCTCGAACTGCCCCCCGACCCGCCGCAGGAAACGCAGCACTGCGGCAGTTGCACCCGCTGCCTGGATGTCTGCCCGACCAATGCCTTTACCCGCGCCTGGGAACTGGATGCGCGGCGCTGCATCAGCTATCTGACCATCGAGCATGACGGCCCGATTCCGGAAGATCTGCGCCAACCCATGGGCAACCGCGTGTTCGGCTGTGACGACTGCCAGATTTTCTGCCCCTGGACCAAATTCACCCCGCACACCCGGGAAGCCGACTTTACGCCGCGCCACCAATTGGATGAGGCCGACCTGATTGACCTTTTTCTATGGGATGAAGCGACCTTCCTGCAGCGCACCGAAGGCATGGCCATTCGACGCACCGGCTATGAGAACTGGCTGCGCAATCTGGCCGTGGCCCTGGGCAACGGTTCCGCCCGACCCGAGGCAGTGGCCGCCCTGCACCAACGGCGCATTGATTGTAGCGAAATGGTAAAGGAGCATATAAACTGGGCACTCAAGCAGCTGGACAAAAAACAGCCAATGGCGGCCGGGAAGTAGCCTGATCCTGTTTTATGCCAGTCTGCGGCCCGGAGAAGCAGAAGGACCCTGCGCACTCTCAGAGCCGATTCAAGGAAGATAGTCTGATCACACTTATCAACATCTTAAGGGATTGTTTCGATGAAGCGACTACTTGCCACCTCTATTGCACTGGCCACCCTGGCCACGACTGCACACGCCAATGTTTTTCTCCCCGGTGGGGTAAATGCCGGCGGCGGCACCCCTGGGCCCGGCCTGGGACTGGATGGTTGGAACAGCGATGCTTTCTATTATCAAGGCGCCGTGCTGGGGCAGGGTTATCTGACCCTGTCCAATTCGAGAAACCACATCATCAACCCGGCCTACAGCCTGGACCTGCAGGACAGTGCCGAACTCAACCAGACCGGGTTCGGCACCGCCGCTTTCAGCGGTGGTGGCTGGACCTCGGTGTTCGGCCAGAACATGGGCATCTACCTGGGGCGCCCGACCGCTGACGGCGACCTCTACCGGCGCGACACCGACGGCGACGGCACCCTGGACAGCAGCGCAATACCCGACGTGGGTGGCAGCTTTGCACCAACCAACATTGCGGACATCTACTGGGCCAGCTCACTGGATGCCGGCGACCTTGGCCTTCGTTTCAATCTGCGCGCCACCAGCCGCAGCAATGACTTCGATGTTCAGGGCGATGATGACGACGAGTTTTCCGGCGGTTTCTATGAGACCAACATCACGACCGGCTTCATTTTCAACAACATGCCGCTGGAAGTAACGGCCACGGTAGGCATGCCGTTCGGGTCCTTCAATGCCATCGATGAAGGCAACAATGATCTCGAGGGCACCTTCAGTCACGACAGCGGCCTGCGCTTCGGGGCCACCGGCAAGTATACGGCGCTGGAAGACTCGGATTCGGCCACCATGGTGTCGGGTTTCATCGGCCGCACCGCCGCCTCTTTTCTGACCGAAGCTGAAGATGATGACAATGAATTTACCGATCAGGTGAATATTCAAACCCGGCTGTCTTTCGGCCTGGTGGGTTCCCATGAGCGGTTTGTCAACAATCGCACCCGAATCACCACATCGCTCGGTCTGACCCGGACCTCAGCCACTATCGGCTTCGAGAATCAACTGGACGGTAACGAGTCTGAAGATTACGTCGACTATGTGCGGTATCGTATGCCGTTCGCCATGGGTCTGGAGTTCTCCAGTTCCGACCGGACTTCCTGGGCGGCCAGCGTCTCGGACAACCTATTCAGCCACAACAGTCAGGCCAATTACTCCTGGAATGCCGGCGAAGAAGAAGCCGAGGAAATCACCAACGCCAGTACCAACTGGGGTATCAGCAACCCGCAAGCCAGAATCGGCTTTGAGCGCGAAGTGGTGGATCGTCTGCACGCGCGCTTTGTGGTCAACCAGGCCCTGTTCACCGCCGGTGTGAACAATGCACTGACGACTCATGCCCAGATTTCATACGATTTCTGAGGACTGAAACCCTCGGAGGCCCCATTCGGGGCCTCCGTTTTCGCTTTCTCAGGCATCGATAAAGTGTGTGCGATAGTAGCGCAGCTCTTCGATGCTCTCCTTGATATCATCCAGTGCACGATGCGCGTTCTTCTTCTTGAAACCGTCAACAATCTCCGGCTTCCAAAGCTTGGCCAGAATTTTCAGCGTGGACACATCAAGGTTCCGGTAATGCACAAAGGCTTCGAGCTTCGGCATGTACTTGACCAGAAAGCGCCGATCCTGACCGATGGTGTTGCCGGCCAGCGGTGAGCGCCCGGGTGTGACCCACTTCTGCAGGAACTTCAGCGTTGCCGCTTCCGCCTCGGCTTCGGTCACCCGGCTTTCGATAACCCGTTGCGTCAGCCCGGATTCGCCGTGATGGCGTACACACCATTCATCCATGGCATCAAGCAGGCCCTGGGGCTGATGAATGACCAGCTCCGGGCCTTCGGCGAGAATGTTCAATTGGTCATCGGTGACGATGGTGGCGATCTCGATGATGCGCTCTTTCTCCGGGTCCAGACCGGTCATCTCCAAATCGATCCAGACCAGGTTGGTGTCTTTGTTCATGTGTCTTCCTGTAACTGCATTGGGGGTTCAAGTGAGCCGGCGCAGGCGGCTGGGCTCCTGCGTGAATTTGTGATGCTGGGTAAACTCGCCCTGCCAGACCCTGACCAGGCCGGCGTCGTCCAGATGACTGAAGCCTGCAGGGGGCGCTTCGGACTGGGCGCACCAGGCCAGTTGTCGATCGGCAAATACGCGGTGCTCACTGTAGCCATTGCGCTCCCAGTAGTCGCGCTGATACTGACGTACGTCAAAGCGGCTTGGCAAGCGCTGGATCAGCGGCAGCCAGCGATGCCCGTCCGACTGCCAGTGGCGCACCTCGGCAACCTGGATGTTGATCTGCACGCGCTGATGGCGCAGCGCCAGATCCTTGATGGCAGTGACAACCTCAACCTCATCGAACAGCGCTGGCCAGAGATTCGGCGTCATGATCCAGAGGGTATCCCGGGCGCGAGCCATCACGTCCAACAGTTGGTCTCGCGCGCCTTCAATTGACTCGAAACGGCGGGTGCCTGACTCTGATTGCGGCTTGTCGTCCTCGGACATGGTTTCACGCTCCCTGTTCTATTCGGCAAATTGCTGAAACGGGTTGGCTTCGCCCAGCGACGCCAGGATAGTGTGGTAGCTCTTCAGTCGTCGCGCCAGCACCTTGCCCTCTGTCACTGCCTGGCGCAGCGCGCAGCCCGGCTCCTCCAGGTGGCGACAGTCCCGAAAACGACATTGGCCAAGCCAGGGATGAAACTCGGGGAAACCGGCCACCACGTCTTCGGGCGGAATATGCCACAGGCCGAATTCCCGGATACCCGGTGAATCGATCAGGGCGCCGCCGCCCGGCATATGGTAGAGCTCCGCCCGGGTGGTCGTATGGCGGCCCTTGCCGGTGGCTTCCGACACGGTCTGCACGGAGATGGATTCTCCGAGCAGTTGATTGATCAGCGAGGACTTGCCAACCCCGGACTGGCCGACAAACACACTGGTGCGCTCCTGCAGATGCGGCACCAGCGTCTCGTCCAGCGGTTCCAGCGCGCTGAGCAGCAAAGTAGGATAACCCAGCGCTTCGTAGTCGCGCAGAAACTGCTGGTAGGGATCATCGGCCGACAGCAGATCCGATTTGTTCAGCAGCAACACCGGCTGGATGTCGGACAGCGCCGCTGCCACCAGATAGCGGTCGAGCAACGCCACCGGGGTCGCCGGAGAGCAGGAAAACACAACCATCATCTGGTCGATGTTGGCCGCCACCGGGCGCATATTGCCACGCAGATCCGGACGCGCCAGCAGACTGGTGCGCGACTCCTGAGCCACGACAATGCCGGTTTCACCGCTGCCGGGACGCCAGGTCACCCAGTCGCCGGTCACCAGCGCCGGCAGGTTGGCCCGCTGGTGACAGCGGACCAGGTCACCCGTACCGGTGTCCTCGATATCCAGGGTAGCGCCATAATGGGCATGCACACGCCCCCGGCGCTCCTCACCCAGTTCTCCGGCACTGAGCGCTTTCTCGATATCATCAGCACGTTTTTCGGAGCGTCGCTGCCGCTCATGCTGGGTGTGCCGGATACGCGCCAACTGGCGCCTGGAGAGGTTTCTTTTAGCCATGCAATTGCCTGTATTCGGGCGACCCTGTAGGCTATCCCCCGCGTTTTGTTACCAATCGATTATCGGGACGACCCCATGCTCAAGTCGCTCTTCGTTGCCCTGCAATACAGTCTACCTCATCATGGTTTGAGTCGTCTTGTCGGACGCCTTGCCCACAGCGAACGGCGCTGGCTCGCCCAATGGCTGATCCGCGGCTTTGCCCGCCGCTTCAAGGTCGACATGAGTGAAGCCGTGCAGCCCGAACCCGAGGCCTACAGCAGTTTCAACGAATTTTTCACCCGCCCGCTGCGCCCCGAGGTGCGGCCGCTGGCCCAAGCTGCCCAGTGGCCCGCGGACACAATGATCTGTCCGGTGGATGGTGCCGTCAGCCAGGCGGGCCGGATTGACCAGGGGACGATCTTTCAGGCCAAGGGCCACCAGTTCACCACGGCTGCTCTGCTCGGTCGCAGCCCGACCGGTCCGACGGAGTATGACCAGGGCCGATTTGCCACCCTGTATCTGTCGCCGCGCGATTATCACCGTATCCACATGCCGTTTGCCGGAACGCTGCGCCGCATGACTTTCGTCCCGGGTCGGCTGTTCAGCGTGAATCCGACCACCACAGAGCGGGTGCCGGCACTGTTTGCACGAAATGAGCGGGTGGTCTGCGAATTTGACACCGCCCAGGGCCCTGCGGCCCTGGTGCTGGTCGGCGCCATGATCGTGGCCAGTATCGCCACGACCTGGGCGGGCACTGTGGCGCCGCGCAAGGGCGGGATCGCCCGCTGGGACTATACGCAGGATGCGCCGGTGTTCAGCCGCGGTGACGAGATGGGGCGCTTCCTGCTCGGCTCCACCGTCGTCATGCTGACCGCGGACAGTGATCACCCCTGGACTGACACCCTTGCGCCCGGCAAACCGGTTCAGGTAGGCGAACCACTGTCTGCCCAGGACACCAGATGAACGGTGCTTTCTTGCACGACTGAGGTTGACGGGCCAGAGCGATACCCGCAGAATGCGGCCTGTCTGTGTAGGCTGGCGCCGCCATCCTGCACTGATACCGCATCCCAGAGCCACAAAAGCGAGCAAACAGGCCCGTGACAGAAACGAAAACAGAGGCTGCAGCGCAAGCCGAACAGACCGTTCAGGATACTTCCGAGAACGCTGAAGCCCCGCAGCAGGCCTCTGCAGCCCCTGCCGAGCCCAAGGTACATCCCAACAAGGCGGCTTTCGCCCTGTTGTCCGAGACCTATCCGGACTTGTTCAACCTGCAGGCCCCCAAGCCGCTGAAAATCGGTATTCACGTGAGTCTGGCCGAGGATGGCAAGCTGTCCAAAACCAAGATTCGTCGGGCACTGAACTTTTACGTTCGCCAGTTGGCCTACATTCGTGCCGTGGCCGGCGGCGGCAAGCGCTTTGATCTGAATGGCGAAGCGGGAGAAGTGTCGGCTGAAGATGCCGAGCACGCGAAAAAGAGAGTCGAAGACATCGAAGCGCGTCGCGCCGCACGTCGCCAGGAACGCCAGCAACAGCGCCGCAAGCCGCCGCGGGCGAAATCAGGCAAGGGAGCCTCTGCTTCCGGCAAAGACAAGGACAAGCCCAAAGCCAAAAGCGAGCCCCGCAAAGCGGACAAGCAATGGCAGGGGGCCGAGAAAGAAGTGCAGAGCGGCAATCCGGAAGAACGACTCAATGCCAAGCTGGAACACCTGGCGCGTCGCTTCAACAGCGACTGACCGTTTTCACGCCCGGTCTTCCGGAAAGGCCAAAACTCGACGGATGTCCTTTTCTCCGGTCAATGCCATCAGCAGACGATCCACACCCAGCGCCACTCCGGCGCATTCGGGCATCCCGGCAACCAGAGCTGCCTGCAGGTAGCGATCCATGGGGGCGACATGCTGTCGACCCCGGGCGCGCAGGCGATGTTCGCGCTCGAAACGCTGCGTCTGCTCGGCAGCATCCGTCAGTTCAAAGTAGCCATTGGCCAACTCCATTCCCTGCCAGAAAGCCTCGAACCGCCGTGCCACCGGAACACCGCTGTCTCTGTCCGGCTCGATACGGGCGAGGGCGGCCATGCTGTCCGGCCAGGCGTGAATGTAGGTCAGCACATCGGGTGGCAAGCCAGGCTCAACTACCTCGGCCAGCCACAGGTCCAGCATCGAATCCCTTTCGTCATCGGACCAGTCAAAGCGCGTCCGGGTCAGCCGACGCAGCTCTGCCAGGTCGATCGCCAAGGGATCAAATCCGGCCTGTTGCCGAAACGCCTCACGATAGCTCACTACCTGAGTGGCCACGGGGCCTCCCTGTACCGCTTCGAGCAACGCCGTCACTTCCTGCATCAGCTGATGCTCGTCAAAGCCTGGCCGATACCATTCCAGCATGGTGAACTCGGGGTTGTGGCGACGCCCGATTTCGCCCTTGCGGAACACCCGGCAAAGCTGCCAGATCGGACCGCTGCCAGCCGCCAGCAGACGTTTCATGGGAAACTCGGGCGAGGTATGCAGGTAACGTGGCGAGTCAGCATGATTAACCGCCAGTGATTCGATCTGGTGGTCCGGATTCATGGCCCCGCTGAGCATCGGCGTATCGACTTCCAGCACTTCACGGTCAGCGAAAAACTGCCGGATATCTGCATAGAGGGAAGCCCGGCGCCGCAGCGCCTCAAAAGAGGCTGCGGGCTTCCAGGCGTCGAGGGGCTCGGCATCGGTCATGGTCCGCTCCGGACAGCCGGCGCTACTTGGCGCGCGATACGTATTCGCCGCTGCGGGTGTCGACCCGGATGACCTCGTTATTGTCGATAAACAGAGGTACCTTGACCACGGCACCCGTGCTCAGTGTAGCGGGCTTGGTACCGCCGGTGGCAGTGTCACCACGCACACCCGGGTCTGTTTCCACGATCTGCAGTTCGACGAAATTGGGGGGGGTTACCGTCAGCACAGCATCATTCCACAAGGTGACGGTGTAGACTTCCTGCTCCTTGAGCCAGTCCTGGGCTTCACGCACGGCTTCGCCGCTGGCCCCATACTGTTCGAAAGAGCCATCTGTTTTCATGAAATGCCAGAACTCACCATCGGTATAAACGTATTCCATATCCAGGTCCATCACATCAGCAGATTCGATGGATTCACCCGATTTGAAGGTACGCTCCCAGACCCGGCCGGTCTTGAGGTTCTTGAGCCTCACCCGGTTGAACGCCTGGCCCTTGCCGGGTTTGACGAATTCGTTGTCGACTATGGTGCAGGGATCGCCATCCAGCAGCACCTTGAGACCGCCTTTGAATTCGTTGGTAGAATAGGTTGCCATAATGCTCTCGTCCGTCGTTTTCAGTCTGGCCCGCGACACGGCGGACCCTCACTACTCATTTACAGGTCGCTATGATAACCGGAAACCACCAGCCGTTGCAGTTCAGACCCGTCGACACCCCGGAAAAAGATGCCTGGCAGGCACAACTGACCGACATGATCACCACTCTGCCCGAGCTGCTGGCTCATCTGCAACTCTCCAATCCGCCGGCAGAGCTGGCCGACATGGCACAGAATGGGTTCCCGGTGCGGGTAACCCGTCATTTTGCCAGCCTGATGCAGCCGGGCGACTGGGCAGACCCGCTGCTGCACCAGGTGCTCCCCTGGGCCCGGGAAGCGGAACCCACAGCCGGCTATGTCACCGACCCACTGGCCGAAGAGGTGGCCACGGTCATGCCCGGACTGATTCACAAGTATCGCTCTCGGGTGCTGATTGTGCCGACCAGTGCCTGCGCCATTCATTGCCGCTACTGTTTTCGCCGCCACTTTCCCTATTCCGAACACCGGCTGTCAGCAACGGAGCGACAGCACATTCTGGAGTACCTGAGATCCGACAGCAGCATCAATGAGGTGATTTTCAGTGGTGGCGACCCGCTGATGTTGCCCGACAAGGTGCTGGCAGGCTGGCTTGATGCGCTGGCAGACATTCCGCATCTGCGCCGGGTCAGGCTGCACAGCCGCCTGCCGGTGGTGCTTCCGGACCGCCTGACCCGCACCCTGCTCGACACGCTGACCGGCAGTCGTCTGCAGCCGATTCTCGTGCTGCACGCCAACCATGCCCGGGAACTGGACACTCGACTGGCAAAGCGTATGGAACCCTGGCGCATGTCACCTGTCACACTGCTCAATCAGGCTGTTCTGCTGCGTGGCGTCAACGCAGATAGTGCGGTGCTCGCGGCGCTCAGTGAACGACTTTTTGCAATCGGCGTGCTACCCTACTATCTTCATCAGACAGACGCGGTCGCCGGCACCGCTCACTTCACTGTGGGGGATGGCGAGGCCAAAGCGCTTTACAGGGAAATTCAGGGGCTTTTACCCGGGTTTCTGGTACCGCGACTGGTCAGGGAAGTTCCAGGTGACGTCAGTAAGCGCGGGCTGAATGATTTGGCCTGACAACGGGCGCCAAACTTGCTCAGTATGCGGCTTGATGACAATATTGAGACAGGCTGTTCCGCTGGCGTGAAGGATAGTGGATGTCGCAACGATCGAATACATATCTGAACCCGCCTGAGCCCTCACGCAAGGCGCTCTCCTTCAGTAATGCCAAACCGCGCAGTATTGAGCAGTGGGTCGAGCAATTGCCCAAGGTCAATCATACGGAAACCAGCCGTAAGCTCTTTGGTGCGCTGCGCGAAATCAATCAACTGAAGATAAGCCCCGCAGACAAGCTGGAATTGCTGGATATTCTGGCCCCCGAAATCGAATATGCCGCCGACGGCCTGTTTCGCAAATACCTGGAAAGGCCTTTCGCACTGGACGAACTGGAGCGCAAGGTCCTCAGTCTGACCCACGGCCTGGCCACGGAACTGGGCACCGGCTACAAGGGTGTGGCCTTTGCCGCCACCTCCGGCTGGGGGCTGGGGCGCAAGGAAATCACCTCGCGAGCACTGCACCACTGCATCTGTGCCATCCTGCCCAACCTGCGCCGCATGTTTTCGCTGTACCTGCCCGCCCCCAAGGGCTTCTGGCTGGAACTGCACGGTCTGTATCAGCATGGCCTGAAGGAAGGCAATGCCGAGCACAAGCATGATTGGCTGGGAGAATCGACCACGTTGGCCCAGTCCTACAAGGCTGCTTTGCTGTTCAGCATCGCGCAGCCCTTTCAGTTGCAGCGCCATGAGCTAGAGCCGTTGTATCGCGCCTGTCTGTCCTGGTCCTCCTTCTCCAAACTTGAAAAGGCGAGTCAGGGCGGCATCTATGTGGTTGACCTGTCCCAGGACTATGGGCCTGCCTACCTGACGCCACAGACCACCCTGCACGCCGGCAGCATGAGCCTGCACACCGACAAGCTGGTCAAGGCGCTGCAGAAGCCGGAAACACTGCCCGACGTGCGCGGCGTCACCGACCGCCTGCGCGAGCACCTGAGCCTGGCCTGGGACCGGGCGCAGCCTCGCCGCTTCCGGCGCAAGCCGTCCGAAGGGCAGGTGTCGGTGACTCTGGGGTTGTCTGCCGTGCACAGCCAGCTTTGCCATGGCAAGAGTTTCGATAGTTTTCTGACGCCCTACGAAGGCTACCTGATTGAACAGGGCAGCCGTGAAGATCGTTTCCAGGCCAGAGATACCATGGAAACCATCCGCTCTCGGGATGTCTGGGAATATTCGTTTGACGCCGGTGACAATCGGTTGCCCGATATCCCTGCTCCAGAGCAAGAAGAAGCGGCAGCCATTGAGGAAGAATATATCCAGGTACCGGAATATCCCGCCGCAGCCATCAACATGAGCCCGCGCGGCTTCTGTCTGCACTGGCCTGAACCGGCGCCGGAATCGCTGGTGATGGGCGAGGTTATCAGTGTAAAACCCGAGAATGCCTCACACCGGACCATTGGCCTGTTACGCTGGTTGCGCCAGTATCGAGGCTCGGGTGTGCGCGGCGGTGTCGAATTGCTGTCTCCCCAGGCCGAGGCCTGCGCGGCCCGGATACTCAACAAAACGGGTCAGCACAGCAGTTTTCTGCGCGCCATAGTGCTGCCCGAGATCAAGGCCGTTGCCCAGCCGGAATCTGTTATACTGCCTCGGTTACGTGCCCAGGCAGGGCAAAAGATAATGCTTTATCGCAGAGGCAAGCAGCAGGCCTATCGCCTGGTGCGCAAGATCACGGAAACCAGCGCGGTTGGGCAGTTCGCAATCACTCTGGTCGGCACCGCAGAAGCGGAAAAACCGTCCACACAGCCGGGGCTGGATTTGCAGAATGACCCACTCTGGAGACAGTTCTGAAGGGTCGCTGACGGATTGACCTGGCAGCAGACAACAGAGCGGGCCTGATCCACCCGTCCAAGAAGACATGGAGATGCTCCGGTAACAATGAATGCCGACGCCAGTATCAGTCAAACCAGCAAAAAGGCAGCCCTGACGCTGCTGATGCTGCACCACAGCCAGAATGAGGCAGAGCCGCTCATCAGCGAGTTGCGCAATGCCGGCCAGGCGACGCACAGCCAGTTTGTGGCTTCACCGGAGGAGTTGGAAAAGCTTCTGACCAGCCAGGTGTTCGATGTGGCCTGTGTTCACCTCGAGTCTGAAAACGTTCCCGCCCAGGAAGCCATCAGGCACCTGCAGTCGCAGGGGCGCGATATACCCATTGTTGCCATCACCAGCGATATCACCCAGCGCGCCACCGTCGAGCAGGCTATCGCCCTCGGCGTGGAGGATGTGGTGGCTGAAGACTTCATGCCCCACTTTCGCCATGCGATTCTGCGCGCCCACCGTCAGTTGCTGGTGCGCCGCCGACGTCGCGAACTGGAGCATATGCTGAACGAATCAGAGCGCCGCTGTCAGTTGCTGCTGGAAGGCTCGCGCGATGCCATTGCCTATGTCCACGAAGGCATGCACATCTACGCCAACGAGGCTTACCGGGAACTCTTTGGCTATGACGACATGGAAGAGTTGTCCTGCATGCCCCTGGTTGATCTGGTGCAGACCGAGAAGCCGCAGCAACTCAAGAATGAGTTGAAGAAAGTCAGCAAGGGAGAGCAAGCCCACTTTCAGGCCAATGGCCAGCATGAAAGTGGCGAGTCATTCGAGGCCGTACTGGATTTGAGTGCAGCCTCCTGGGAAGGCGAGCCCTGTCTGCAGATTGTCATTCGCAAGTCGGGGGTCGATGCGGCGGCATTACAGGCCAAGGTGCAGGAAATGGCCAGCTATGATGCGCATACCAACCTGCACAACCGGGCCTACTTCGACAGCAAACTGGATGCCATCATGGGTGAAACCGGCGCGGATGGCCCGACACCGGTACTCGGCTTTCTGCAGGTCACCAACTTTGCTGACCTGAAAACCGAACTGGGCATAGCAGGGGCAGACCTGGCACTGGCACAGGTTGCCGACATGCTGCGCGAGGCTTATCAGGAAGCCCGGGTTGTTGCCCGCTTTCTGGACGACGTATTCACCCTGATCTGCACCGGTCCGCTGGCAGAATCTGCAACAGCCTGCGAGAAAACCGTAAAGCGCATCAATGACCACCTGTTTGACGTTGGCGGCAAGACCGCCCAGGTTCGCCTCCATGCCGGCCTGGTTAACATTGACGAAACCTCGGCGACAGCCTCGGAGGTCGTGACCCGCGCCCATGAAACCTGTCAATTGGCCAGCCGTGAAAAGCGGCCGGTGCAGGTATGGCAGCCCGGGGCGGCTTCGTCGGAGGAAAACACCATCAGCAGCCAGGTGCGCGAAGCCCTGGACAATGATGGCCTGCGGATACTGTTCCAGCCCATTTTGAATCTGCGCCGAGGCAGTGAAGAGAATTACGAGGTACTGGTTCGCCTGGTCGACAACGATGATCTGATCGAGCCACAGCACTTTCTGGATGCGGCCGATGTTGCCGATCTGAGCAGTCGTCTTGACCGTTGGGTGCTGCAACATACCGTTGCACAGTTGGCCAGACATCGCCGGGGCAAATCATCTCGCACGCGGGCCTTCGTGCACCTGACAGCGGCCAGCGTTCAGGACCCCACCTTTCTGCCCTGGGCCAACAAGGTGCTTCGCGAAGCCAAGCTGCCCGGAGACGCCATCGTGTTTCAGGTCTCGGAGCGCATTGCGCAGAGTTATCTAAAGATGATGAAAGCCTTTACCAAGGGCATTGGCGTGCTGCATGCCGGTCTGGCCATTGTGCACTTCGGCAATCAGGGCGACAGCAACACCCTGTTCCGTCACCTCAAGATCGATTATGTCAAAGTGGATCCAGGTTTCGTGCAGGACCTGAGTCAGGACAGCAATATGGACCGGCTTGGCAAGTTGCTGTCCGTAATTCACGAGCAGGAAGCGGCCTCCATTGTGCCGCATATCGAGACCGCATCCATATTGGGCAATCTCTGGCCGCTGGGTGTCCACTATGTTCAGGGGTATTACCTGCAGGCACCCGCGCAGAGCATGGACTTTGCGTTTGAGGACGACGATGATTAAGCCTTCGGCTCAATCATCGTCCAACTGGTGCTGCTCCTTGAACCCCAGCAGGTAGAGTATTCCGTCCAGACCCATGGTGCTCAGTGCCTGCTTGGCATTCTGCTGCACAATCGGCTTGGCCCTGAAGGCAATACCCAACCCGGCCGTGTTGAGCATGGGCAGGTCGTTCGCGCCATCACCTACCGCGATCACCTGCTCCAGCGAGATATTCTCCCGCGCTGCGATTTCACGCAGTAGTTCTGCCTTGCGGGCCCCGTCGACAATGGGTGGCACCACTTCACCGGTCAGCTTGCCGTTGGCGTCAAAGGTCAGTTGATTGGCGTAGACAAAGTCGATGCCGAGACGCTGTTGCAGGTATTCACCAAAGTAGGTGAAACCGCCTGACAGAATGGCCGTTTTGTAACCCAGCGCTTTGACGTGGCGAATCAGCCGCTCAGCCCCCTCTGTGATCGGCAGGCGCTTTGCCACCTCTGACAATACGGATTCATCGAGCCCCTTGAGCAGAGCCATGCGGGCGCGGAAGCTTTCCTGGAAATCGAGTTCGCCCTGCATGGCCCGTTCGGTAATGGCAGCCACCTGCTCGCCCACTCCGGCAGCGGCGGCCAGTTCGTCAATCACCTCTGTTTCGATCAGCGTTGAATCCATATCGAAACAGATCAGCCGGCGATTACGCCGATACAGAGTGTCTTCCTGAAAGGCTATATCCACATCCAGGTCGCCAGCGGCCTGCACCAGCCGTGAGCGCATGATACTGCCATCAACCGGATCGCCGCGCAGCGAGATTTCCACGCAGGCCCGGCTGTCTGCCGTTGCCTGGCCCAGCGGTACCCGACCTGACAGACGCACGATATCGTCTATATTGAGGCCCTGTTCGGCCACCACCTCTGCCATCCGGGCAAAGTGCATGGCGGTAATCTTGCGCGCCAGCAGCGTGACGATATACCGCTTCTTGCCCTGCCCGCTGACCCAGTGGTCATAGTCGTCCGCCGTGACCGGCGTAAACTGCACACTGACCCCCATCTCATGACCCTTGTACAGCAGGTCCTTGAGCACCACGCTGGCCATACCCTCACGCGGCATCTCCAGCAGCATGCCAAGGTTCAACTGGTCATGAATGACCGACTGGCCAATATCGAGAATGGCGATTTCATGCTGTGCCAGCAGTTCCGAAAAGGCCAGTGTCAGCCCCCGGCGATCAGAGCCGGCCACGCGCAGCAGGATTACCTCTGAGGCTGGCACTTGTTTCCGGGAAGTCATCAGCCAGCCTTGTCCAGCAGCTTGATGGCCTTCTCGACCCGAGCACGCAATTGCTCTATCAGCTCCTCTTCTTCATGCGTTGACAGGGCACGAATGCAATCCGGGCTGATCATGAACAAACCATGGCCGATGGCTTCCAGTTCTTCTTTCAACTGTCGCTGTTGATCGTTCATCATTTATCCTCTGAGGCGGCAAATGGGGTGGTGTCAATGACCTTCAGTCGATAGACTGGTGCGGCTCTAATGCTGGCTCCCGACCGACTGAAATCGGGCGCCATTGTACCGGCAATCGGGCCGGTAAACCACAAGGACACCGGGGACGCATCCGGCAGGACGCGAACCGGCAAGACCTGGACCGAATCCGGAACAACTTTCGATGTGGCCTGTGCTAGATGTTGTGCGTCAATTCCTCCGCTCACCCACCCTGATGATGGCGGTGGGCAGCCTGCTGTTGCTCATCGCGCTGAACGCGAGCCTGCTGTTCTGGCCGACACAGAGCCAGTTGCAGGCGCAGTGGACACAGCAGGGCGAACGCCTGGCCACTGAATATGCCCATCGCGCAACCAATCTGCTGACCCTTGACGACCGCATCAGCCTGACGGTCGAAGTGCAGCGCTGGGCCCGTCAGGGCGGCATTACCGGCGTCGAGATCATAGATCCGCAAGGCCGCACCATTGCGCAATCCGGGCAGTCGGGCGGCACACCCGACGCGGAGTTTTCGGCACCGCTGAATTATGAAGAGTCGCTGCTGGGCACCCTCAGCCTCTGGCAGGATCAGGCGCTGCTGAACCAGGCACGCTGGCGGGGCCTGGCCCTGTTGGGGCTGTCTGCCGTGCTGATGTCAGCCTTGGGTGTGCTGCTGTGGCGGCGCTTCGTCAGCCGTCAGCAACAGGCCCAGTTGCGGCTCAACAAGCACCTGCAGACGCATTTCCCCGGGTTGCACGTGAACACGGCTGATGAGCCGGCGGCGCAGGCAGAAGCCCTGCTCAGTCAACTGGAGCAGCACTATCAGCACAGTCTGCTGGTAATCAATGATCTGCAGCAGCACCTGGAAGACTTTCAACTGTCCGACATCCACGAGCGCTTCCTGGCCAGCCAGCGAGCCGGCGAGATTGTGGAAGGCGCGCTGCTGAAAATCGATCTGCTGAACCTGGATGATCTGGAAGGGCAACTGACGGCCGACACCATCAAGCAACTGCTCGACAGCACGCGCCAGCGTTGCGAGGATGTGATGCGGCTCTACCATGGAGAGACGACGCAGGACCCCTGGCTGTTCCTGGTGCGTGACCATACCGATGAAGGAGACTTTATCCAGCGCACCCTGTGTGCAGGCTATGTGCTGAATCGCATGCTGCAGGAAAGCGACGACTGGACGGTAAGGCCACACCCGGAATTCTGTGTCTCCATCATGGCCGGCCCGCTGTATATTGGCATACAGACAGGCGGAGGCTTGCCCGTGCTGACGGTATTCGGCCAGACCCTGGCACAGTTGGAAGCACTCAGTTCCCACAACCGGGATGCCCAGATTCTGATCGGTGAGCCGGTGTTCCAGTATGCCGCCCTGGGCACTGTGGTCGAGGCCGAGATCTACCGGGACATTTCGTTGCCCGGCTCGGAGATGCTGGAGGTCTGGCGTCTGACCGGCTTTGCCGACAACTGGTTGAAAGTTCTTGAACGTCAGGTGCAGGCGCTGCGCGAGCGACTTTAAGCCCGCACTTGACTTGCTTGCCCGAGGGACAGTAGTTTGCTTGTCCCAATCAATAAGGAGTTGCCAGGTAACCACCCATGCCAACCGAACTGTGCCATTTCAATGACATCCCCGAAGGTGAATCCAAAGGGTTTACCGTCGACGGTCTCGCTCTGTTTGCAGTCAAGAAGGATGCCGAGCTCTATCTCTACAAGAACGAATGCCCGCACCTGGGCGTGAATCTGGAATGGCAGGAAGACCAGTTTCTGGACTTGGACGGTGATCTGATCGAGTGCTCCATGCATGGTGCACTGTTCCAGATCACCGACGGCCACTGCATCGCCGGCCCCTGTCAGGGAGAGGCGCTGCAGCCTCTGCCCTGGAAGATGGACGACGGGCGAGTCTATTTGCTCTGAGCGCGCGGCAGGGAAGCCATAAAGCGTTCCAGGCGTGACAGCGCCTCCTGCAACCGGTCCACCTCACAGGTGTAGGCAAAGCGGACAAACTGATGCGGGGCGGCTCCGCCAAAGTCATTGCCCGGTGTTGTCGCAACGTGCTCCTCCAGCAGCAGCCGATTGCTGAACTCCATGGCGCTCAGGCCAGTGTGCGAGATGTCGGCATAGAGATAGAAAGCCCCTTCTCCGCCAGCCGGCATGTGGAAACCCAGCTTTTCCAGCCCCTGCAAGAGAACATCCCGGCGCCCGCGGAAGGCGGCCCGGCGCTCTTCGTATTCTTCTTCCATATCGCTTTTCAGTGCCCGCAACGCGGCATGCTGGGACAATGTCGGTGGCGCCAGAAACAGGTTCTGCACCAGCCGGTTGGCGGCATCCACGGCAGCCTCCGGCACCACGGCCCAACCCAGGCGCCATCCCGTCATGCCGAAATACTTGGAAAAGCTGTTTACAACCCAGACCTCATCCGGCTCGATTTCCAGCACTGACGGCGTATGAGCCCGGTCATGCCCGAGGCCATGATAGATTTCATCAACCAGCAGCTGCGCGTCACGCTCCCGGCACCAGTCCACCAGCACTGACAGGGAGCGCTCATCCAGCACCTTGCCGGTCGGGTTGGCCGGACTGGAGACCAGCAGCGCGCGGGTATCCGCATGCCAGTGCCGCGCCAGCCAGCCGGGGGTCAGATCAAAACCCAGCGCGGCCTCCAGCGGTGCCGTGCGTGGTTTGATGTTGAGCACACTGCTGATATGACGATTGCACGGATAGCCGGGTTCGGGCAGCAGGATTTCTTCTCCAGCGTCCAGCATCAGGCTGAGTACAACCTGCAGCGCCCCGGAAGCACCCGGGGTCAGAATAAAGCGCTCGGGAGCCAGTTTCACGTCATAGCGGCGGCGATACAGGTCGGACAGGGCCTGTTGCAGCCCGGGCAAGCCGGATGAGGCGGTATAACGATTGTGCCCCTGATCAAGGGCGCGATGAGCCGCCTCGACAACCGGTGCCGGTGTCGGAAAATCGGGTTCTCCGACCTCGAGGTGAATCACATCGGCGCCGGCCGCCATCAAACGCTGGGCCTCGGCAATCAGATCCATCACCTGGAATGCCCCTACCTGCTGCTCTCGCCTGGCCAGTCTTACCATGCCCGCTCTCTCATAATGCCTTCAGTGATGCATAGAGTGCCCTTAAATCAGGGCCCAGGACAAGCACTCGCAGGCCTCTGGCTGTACCTTAACAGCCACTTAGCGGTTAAACTGTCGCCATGAACAGGCCGGCACCCGAATCCAGACCCCGCTACCGGGGGCGTTTTGCGCCTTCACCCTCGGGACCGTTGCATCTCGGCTCTCTGGTCGCGGCACTGGGCAGTTGGCTGGATGCGCGTGCAGCCGGTGGTGAATGGCTGCTGCGCATGGAAGACATAGACCCGCCACGCGAGCAGCCCGGGGCGGCACAGGATATCCTGCGCACGCTGGAGGCCTACGGCCTGCACTGGGATGGCCCGGTAACCTGGCAAAGCGAACGCAGCGCGGCCTATGCCGCCGCTCTGCAGACTCTGCAGCCGCTTCTTTTCTGGTGTACCTGTACGCGTGCCGAGCTGCGCGCCGCCAAAGGGGTTTACCCGGGCACCTGCCATGCACGTCGTGCACCGCCTGACGAGAAACACGCTGCTGTGCGCCTGCGCACCCCGGAGCCCCTGCCCGGGTTTCGCGACAGAATGCAGGGCGACCTGACTCTGGCGGCAAAAGACACGGGTACGGATCCGATACTGCGGCGCAAGGATGGTCTCTGGGCCTATCAACTGGCTGTTGTGGTCGACGATGGTGCCCAGGGCATTACGCATGTTGTGCGCGGCAATGACCTGCTGAACACCACACCGTTGCAGGTTGCGCTGCAACAGTGTCTCGGCCTGCCCACACCCGACTACCTGCATCTGCCCGTCATTCAGGACCAACAGGGGCGCAAGCTGAGCAAACAGAACCATGCGCCGGCGATACGGGCCAGAGACTCGGACCGGCTCCTGCGCGCCGCTCTGCTGGCCCTGGGCCTGACGCCGCCCGCCGACCTGCTGCCTACCGAACTGCTGCCCTGGGGCACAGAGCACTGGGTCAATCGGCAACACCGGCTGCACAGCGTCCAGCCCAGCGAACTGTCGGGAGCTGATGTCTGATGCCCGTGCTCAGCCTTCCTCTTCTGCTGGGTCTTGCGCTGGCCTATCTGACGCTGCTCTTCGGTATTGGCTCTGCCGCTGACCGCGGCTGGATATCGCGCCGCATCAGTGGACACCCACTGACCTATATTCTGGCACTGGGTTTGTTCTTCGGCACCTGGACCTTTTTCGGCACCGTCGGGCTGGCCTATGCGTTCCAGGGTGGGTTTCTGACTTTTCTGCTCGGCATCACAATGGCGTTTCTGGCCCTGCCGCTGCTGCTCAGGCCACTGCTGCGGATCACGCAGAATTATCAGTTGAGCTCGCTGGCCGACCTGATGGCTTTCCGCTTCCGCTCCCGGTCGGCAGGTACTCTGGTGACGCTGACCCTGACCCTGGTCATGATGCCGCTTTTCGCATTGCAGATTCAGGCGGTTACCGCCAGCCTCGGCCTGCTGCTGGAACCGGTCAGTGACTGGCAGGTAGCGCTCGGTTTTGTGCTGATGGTGCTGTTGATCACTCTGCTGCTCGGGTCAAGCCAGTTGGGTCAGGGGCGGGACCATGGTGGCATGGTGATGGCGCTGGCCACGGATGGTTTGGTCAAACTGCTGGTGTTCGGGCTGCTGGGCGCCTTTATCAGTTGGCAGGTCTTTCAGGGGCCGGTTGACATGTGGCAGTGGCAGGCTGACAACAGTTACCGCCTGGCCATGTTCAGTGACAGCCTCGGGCTGACGTCCGGCCTGACTCTGGTGCTGGTGTTTCTGCTGACGCCGGCGATCATGCCCCACCTGTTCCATGTTCTGGTGCGCGAGCATCCGACCCAACCGACCAGCCTCTGGCTGCAACTGGGCATGCCGCTCTATACCCTGTTGTTCGTGCTGCCCATCCTGCCCATTCTTTGGGGTGGCATACGCCTCGGGTTCCCGTCTTTGCCGGAATATTTTGCCCTGAGTATCGGCATCCAGCTTTCGGTACCCTGGCTCAGCGCCCTGATGTTTGTCGTGATCATCTCCGCGGCCATCGGCACCATGCTGATCGGCACCCTGGCTCTCGCCTCCATGTGGATCAACCATGGCCTGCTGCCCTATGCGCCGCCGCGCAGGGAAGCCGCCGACATTTACCGCTGGCTGCTGGGTGCCCGGCGCGTGCTGACGCTGGTGATACTGCTCTGCGGCCTGGCGTTTTACGCCATCCTCCGGGCTTCGCACAGCCTGACCTCCCTTGGCATGTTGAGTTTCGTCTCGGCACTGCAACTGCTACCGGGGTTGATCGGGTTGCTCTACTGGCAACGCGCCAGTCGCACCGGTTTCATGGTGAGTCTGATTGCCGGTCTTGCGCTATGGCTGATGTTGCTGGGCCTGCCTCTGCTCGTCGAGGCCACGCGTGCGGTAACCGCCCTGCCGCTGTATTTCGAGACGCTGGCCAACGAATGGTTCCTGACCACGCTGCTGGCACTGGTCGTCAACAGTGTGTTGTTCGTGGTGTTTTCTTTGCTGTTTCCGCCCACCCCGGCGGAACAGGCCGCCGCGTCGGCCTGCAGCCAGAACGCGCCCATGTCGCCCAGCCGGCGGGCTCTGAGAGCACTGAACGCACGCGAATTCGTTGCCCAGTTGGCCGGCCCGCTGGGCCAGGTCACGGCAGAACGGGAAGTCGAGCGCGCCCTCAAGGAACTGGGCTATACGCTGGCCGAATATCGTCCCTTTGCCCTGCGCAACCTGCGCGACCGACTGGAGATCAACCTGTCCGGCCTGATGGGCCCGAGTGTTGCCAATACGCTGGTTGAGCGGTATCTGGCGATTGATTCCACAGAGATCGAGCCCGCCGCAGAAGACCTGTATCTGGTGGAAAACCGGCTGGAAGGTCTGCACAACCAGTTGACGGGCATGGCGCGCGAACTCGACCAGTTGCGCCGCTTTCATCGTGACACCCTGATGCGCCTGCCGATTGGCGTTTTCTCGCTGGCCCAGGACGGTGAAATACTGCTCTGGAATCAGGTGATGGCCAGACTGACCGGCATTCCCGCCGAACAGGCCCTGGGTGCGCGCCTCAACCTGCTGCCCAATCCCTGGCGCCAGGTACTGGAAGGATTTATCGACAACAATCAGCAGGATGCTGCCCTGCTGCCACTGGACGAAGACAAGCAGCGGCGCTGGCTCAGTCTGCACAAGTCCTCGGCGCCACAAAGCCGCGGCCTTGGAGAGCCGGCCTCCATGGTGGTGCTGGTGGATGACCAGACCCAGACCAAGTTGCTGGAAGAGGAACTGGTCCACAGTGAGCGGCTGGCAGCGATCGGCAGCCTCTCCGCCGGGGTCGCCCATGAAATCGGCAACCCGATTACCGGCATTGACAGCCTGGCGCAGGAACTGCGCTACCTGAGCAATGACCCCAACATCAAGGAAGTGGCGGAGCAGATCCGTGATCAGGCGTCGCGAGTCACTACCATCGTGCAGTCTCTGGTAAGCTATGCGCATGCCGGGCAGACACGGCGCCAGGACGACCATAGTGCTCATCTGCTCCATGACGTGGTGCAGGATGCCATCAACCTGCTGCAGCTGAGCAAGGGTGCCCGACCCGTTGTTCTGCTCAATGAAGTGCCAGACGGTATTCTGGTACCCTGTGACCCACAGCGGCTGGGCCAGGTGTTCATCAACCTGCTGACCAATGCGCGGGATGCATCACAGCACGGCGATGAAATACGGGTCACAGCCGAAGCGGATTCCCACCGGGTCAGGGTTGAGGTTGTTGACCAGGGCAAAGGCATTCCGGCAGAGGTTCAGGATCGCATTCTGGAGCCGTTTTTCACCACCAAGGAGGTGGGCAAGGGCACCGGGCTGGGTCTGTCTCTGGCGAGCAATATCATCGAGGAACACTACGGAAGCCTGGATATCGAAAGCCCCGCCTTCCAGCTAGAGGGGCGCGGCACCCGAATCATCATCACCCTGCCCCGATTTATTACAGAGGTTGAACACAGCGCATAATGGCCAGCATTCTGATCGTCGAAGATGAAGTCATCATCCGCAGCGCCCTGAAGCGACTGCTGGAGCGCCATGAATTCCAGGTCACGGAAGCCGGGTCGGTGGATGAAGCCTGCCAGCACGATGCCACCGGATTCGATCTGATCATCAGTGATTTGCGCCTGCCCGGCGCCGAAGGCACCGAAATGATTACCCGGGCGCCGGGTGTGCCGGTGCTGATCATGACCAGTTATGCCAGCATGCGCTCGGCTGTGGAGGCGATGAAGCTGGGGGCGCGAGACTATATCGCCAAGCCGTTTGATCATGATGAAATGGTACAGACGGTCAAGCGGATACTGGCCCAGAGCCCGGACCGGGACATGGCTGGCGGGGATGAGGGTGCTGCGAACACCCCCGCCAGCGAGCAGATGGGGCGCATGGTCGGCCACTGCACTGCGATGCAGCATCTGTATCAGCAGATCCGCAAAATTGCACCCACACCGGTAACCGTGCTGATTCACGGAGAGTCGGGTACCGGGAAGGAACTGGCTGCCCGCGCCATTCACGAACACAGTACCCGCGCCAAGGCACCGATCGTTTCCGTCAACTGTGCCGCCATCCCGGAAAGCCTGATCGAATCGGAACTGTTCGGCCATGAACGCGGCGCCTTCACCGGCGCCGTGGCAGCCCGGCAAGGCCTGGTAGAGGCCGCCGAAGGGGGCACCCTGTTTCTGGATGAGATTGGTGAGCTGCCGCTCGAAGCACAGGCCAGGCTGCTGCGGGTCATTCAGGAGCGCGAAATACGCCGGGTCGGCACAGTGCACTCCCGCCAAGTCGATATCCGTCTGGTGGCCGCAACCCACCGCGATCTGCGTGCTCTGGTCGAAGCCGGACGCTTTCGCGAAGATCTGTACTATCGGCTGCAGGTGATTGAACTGGTTATTCCTCCATTGCGCGAACGCGGAGACGACATCATGCTCATTGCCGAGTATCTGCTGTCGCGTTTCTCGCGCGAGATGTCACGCGACAACCTGCCCGAGATAGAAGGTACCGCCCGTGAGCGCATCTTGAGCTACGACTGGCCGGGCAATGTAAGGGAACTGGAAAATGCCATCCAGCGCGCCATGATCCTGGCCGAGCCCAATCAGCCGATCACCGCTGACCTGCTCAATCTGCCTGAACGCCTGGTGCGCTCTCGTCAGAACCAGGACGTCAATGGCAGCGGTGGAGCGGGGCCCTCTGGCCAGACCACCGACTCGGCCGATGACCCCTCGCTGGAAGATTATTTTGTACAGTTCGTACTGGAACACGAAGAGCACATGAACGAGACAGAGCTGGCCCAGAAGTTGGGTATCAGCCGCAAGAGTCTATGGGAACGCCGGCAGAAACTGGGTATTCCACGGCGCAAGGGCAAGTAGACTGGCCCATTGGAGGAAGGAACACCGCATGAAGACCTTTTACAGCGAACAGCATCGGCTGCATCATGCCAATGCCGAATTGAACGACGGCCAGCTGATGCCGTGCTTCGAGAAGCCGGCCCGGGCCGACATGGTTCTGCAGCAAGTGCAGACAGCAGATCTTGGCCCGGTTTTTGAACCCGAGGACTGGGGAGAAGCACCGCTGCGCCGCGTTCATGCGGGAGACTATATCGACTTTCTCAAGGGCGCCTGGGAACGCTGGCAGGCGCTGGGTCGGGAGCACGACATGCTGCCCCTGGCCTGGCCGTCACGCCGAACCACCCCCAAACGGCCCGAAGATATCGATGGCCAACTGGGCTACTACAGCTTTGATGCCGGAGCACCCCTGACCGCTACGACCTGGCAGGCTATCTACAGCGGCGCCCAGGTCAGCGTATCTGCAGCACGCCAGTTGCAACAGGGAGATCAGCAGGCTTTCGCTCTGTGCCGCCCGCCGGGCCATCATGCCGGTATCGACTTCATGGGCGGCTACTGCTACCTCAACAATGCCGCCATAGCGGCGCAGTATCTACTCGATCATGGCGCTCGTCGCGTCGCGATTCTGGACGTTGACTATCACCACGGCAATGGCACCCAGGATATTTTCTGGCAGCGCCCTGATGTTCTGGTGATGTCACTGCACGCAGACCCCAGACATGAATTCCCGTTTTTCGCCGGGCATGCCGATGAGCGGGGCTCCGGCCCTGGTACCGGCTATAACGTCAACTACCCGCTGCCTGCGGGTACCGAATGGGCTCAGTGGTCACAGGCCCTGCAGGACGCCTTGCGCACCCTGCACGGCTACGGGCCGGATGCGCTGGTGATTTCTCTGGGGGTCGACACCTTCGAGTCCGACCCCATCTCGCAGTTCCGCCTGAAACATGACGATTATCTGCGTATGGGCGAACTGATCGGACAGGCTGGAATGCCGACCCTGTTCGTCATGGAAGGGGGCTATGCCGTTGAGGAGATTGGGGTGAATGCCGTCAACGTGCTGCGCGGTGCAGAATCCTGATTGCGCTTGATCAGAAAGGCCGGTTGAGGGCCACGACCAGGGCCGAGCGGTCATCGCTGTTGCGACTGTAGGCGACAACTCCGGTGCCCAAAGGCGTTTCTGTTGCCGCCAGCACACTGCCGGCCATCACCAGGTCATCCAGTTGCTGGTCCTCGACTTGCTGCCACACCTGGCCGGTCTCCGCGGCAACACCCACAAAGAACGGCAGATCACCAAACCGCTGCAGGTCATTCAACTGGCGCCAGTAGGCAAGCTTCCCCAGCACGCGGGCCTGTCCGCTGAGCTCCTGGGGGCTGTAAGCTGACAATTGCAACAGACCACCCTGCTTCCAGGTGGCATAGAAGGGCAACTCACCATCCAGCGTTGTGCTGTAGCGCAGTTTGGATACCAGTGTGTTGCGACGCCACGTCGTGGCCTGCTGCCACTGCAGGTCCAGAGTCTGGAAGCCTGCCTCGGCACCCACTGTCGGATCACTGACTTCATAGCGCAGTTTCAACAGGTGCCCCTTCCGGGGCAACACAACACTGTCCAGACTGTCTGCCAGAAGCTGCGCACCCACCGCGCCCACACTGAAGCGCCCCTCATCCGGCAGGCCCGGCCCCGGTGACAGTGTCTGCGCATGGCCGGCACCGCCCACATAGTCCAGTTGCAAGTCCACACGATTACCCCAGTTGAACCCCAGAGCCACGCCCGCTAAACCCCTGAGTATCCGATAGCGTCCTCCGGCTTCACCCCGGCTGTCATAGAGATTCAGGTTATCCTGTTGCAATGCCACACTGGGGGTCAGGTGAACCCGACCATCGCGCCGCAAAGGTTGCCACCAGGAAAAGCCCAGCAATGCTTCCTGGCCAACCTGCAAGTCGACCTGCCACTCTGCGCCCATGCCATTGACTTCGGTTTCCAGGTAGCTGACGGCTGCGGTATACCGTGAATAGCGCTCGAAACCCTCTTCCAGCGACAGCCCGAAGCGCAGATAGCCCGGCCCGGTGGTACTTGGATGGGCCACAATCTGCGCACCCTGCTCCCCGTCGACCTCGATCGGCTGATAGTCCACCTGTTCGAAATAGCCCAGCCCGTATAGACGACCCAGGTCTTCCTGAAACAAGGCCTCATCGAAATGTTCACCCGGTTCCGCGGTCAGCGTGGCCCAAAGCCTCTCGTCCGGCAATGCAGTCTGATTGTCGAGGGTCAGGAAATCGGGCTGAAAAGGCTGCCGATAGGCAGTCAGTTCGCTGCGCCACGCGTCCCATTCCGCCTCATCGACCGACAGTTCGCGCAATCTCGACTCCTCGAGCATGGCAGCCGCCTCCCCGACTGAAATAGCCACCTGGCCCTGGTCGAAATCAACACCGGATACGCCGGCTTCAGTGATCTGGGGCAATATCATGATGTCGTCTTCTAGTAACACCTCCATCTGACTGGCCTGCCCCTGCCTGATCACTATGTTCAGCGCCTGTTCCACGACCGAAAAAGGCGAGTTGAGGTCGCTGAGCGGCTTCAGATTGCCCACCGCATCGACCACAATAACGATATCCGCTCCCATCTCGCGAGCCACATTGATCGGGAGGTTGTTGACCACACCGCCATCAACCAGAAACCGATCATCAATCTCTACCGGAGAAAACAGCCCGGGAATAGCCATGCTGGCGCGCATCGCCTTGTTGATATCGCCGTCCGCTAGAGCGATCGTCTGTCCTGTCTCGATATCCACGGCCATGGCTCGGAAGGGAACCGGCAAGTCGTCAAGATCGTGGGGCACTGGTCTGTTCGCACCATGCGAACGCAAAGTCGGCAGCAATCGCTGACCGCGAAGCAGACCAAGCCTGAACTGGGGGCCATCCCGGTCAAGGCCTACCGTGCCTTGAAACGGCAGATCGCGTGACTCGGCACGCCGCCGAGAGCTCAGCAGCGGGCGCGAGGGCTGGTCAACAAACAGGGCCTGCCAGTCGGTCGTCAGCACCAACTCGGCCAGGTCTTCGGCGGTATTGCCCTGAGCATAGAGACCGCCGGTAATGGCGCCCATGCTGGTACCTACGATCAGATCCACCGGCACCTGCAGTTCTTCCAGTGCGCGCAGCGCACCGACATGCACCAGGCCCTTGGCGCCGCCACCACCGAGGACCAGACCGACCACTGGGCGATCTGGATCGGCACGCTCTTCAGCAGTTGCCAATCCACCCAGTAGCAGCCCCAGAAGGCAGCAGAGGCAGCGCGCTGATGGGCTGTTGTTGTTCAGGAGCATTACAATTCTCTGGTCATGGTGTAGTCCGGTCAGTCAATCTGCAGACTTCGATGCAGAACAGTAGGTGCAGGGATGATTTCCATGCCGTCGAGCCGCTCGGGCCGCAATTCGCGATCATTGACCACATCGCGGATATAGATGGCCCTGACCTGCTCCGGAAAGTTCTCCCGGACCACTCGGTAGATATCCGGGTCCCGCTCTCCCGAATCACCGACCAGAATGAACTCCCGTTCCGGAAAGTGGCGCAATATCTGTTCAATCTGACCGAGTTTTTGGTCAAAGGTGACGTTCTCATTGCTCGCCAGCTCACTCAGATCCCGCCAGGTATTGATACTGAAAGGGTTCTTGCGCACTGTTTTCATATGCAAGCTGCCCCTGGGAAAGCCCACTGCCTCGGAGAACAGGAAACCGGACAGTGAGTTGTAGAGCTGCCAGGGTGATCCGGAGACATAGTGAAAGGCGGCCTCATCCCACTCGCTGTATAGCTCAGCCATACCAGGCGCCGCCTCATATTCCTTGAAAAACATATTGCGCACCACCGTGCGTCGGCCTGCCGGCATCTCGGTCACCTTGACGGTGTCATCGATGTCCGAGATCACCGAAACACCCTCCGGCTCAATCAACTGGACGCGGCCTCGGCCCTCATGACGTCCCGCGGAAACCCTGAACGACAACCAGCCAGACTCGCTGCCCTGTGCGTAGAGCAGGGTTTCGGCATGGTCTTCCGGCAATGTCAGGAGCCCGTCCACCGTGCCGCTCAGCCGGGTTCTGCGCGCATTGCCCTCGGCATCCCGCACGCTGTACACCCGCTCTTCAGGGTCGTTGTCAAAGCGAATCTCGGGGCGCAGGCCAGACTCACTGTCTGCGGCAATATCCCGGGTGCGAGACCGAAATATGGCTGCCTCTTGCGAGTCCAGCCAGAAGGCGACTCGGGCCATGGCGGTCATTGCCCGCTCGGTGACCAGGCGACGCTCATGAACGTAAAGCCGCATTGGGGCAACCCAGCCATCCTGGTCATCTGCTTCGGTTTCTCGATAGGCATAGGTGTTATAGGCGGTCAGGAAGTGCCGACCGTCGCCCAAAGGCGGGTCACCAGCGATCTCGTTACTGGCAACTGCCGGCAGAGCCAGCAGGAAAAATACAGTGAGTAATAGGCGCATTGCGCAACAGGCTCGCCCAGAGACGCCGCGCTGTCAAATTCAGTGCAGTGTTCTGCCTGACCAGGGAACCTCATCAGCGCTTGCATGTCCAATGACTCAATTTCGGCTGAAGCGAGGCCTTTGAATCATGCTGAACCCTATTACCCAGCGCACGCTGAAGGCAGGCGCCGCCCTGCTTGGACTGACTTTTTCAGCCGCCTCTCTGGCCAGTGGTCCGGCCTTTTCCGGATTGCGTACCGGCGAAGGTCAGTTGCCGGTCCATGATCAGACACTGGTGCTGCATCATGCCCTTGAAGCCTTTGCCGACAGCATGATGTCCGGTGGCCCGCCGCCTGATGGCATTCCGTCGATAGACGAACCACAGTTCCTCGCCGCGGCAGAACACAGCATGAACCCCGATGACAGGGTGATCGGGCTGGCCTACAAGGGTGTGGTCCGTGCCTATCCACACAGCATCATGGTGCTGCACGAGATCGTCAATCACGAGATTGGTGGCGAGAACATTGCCGTCACCTACTGTCCGCTGACCGCCACCGCGCAGGGATTCAAGACCGGCAGCACCACGTTGGGTGTGTCCGGGCGGCTGATCAACAGCAATCTGGTCATGTATGACCGGGACACCGGCAGCCTGTGGCCCCAGATCTCGGCCACCGCCATTGCCGGTGAGCGCCAGGGCGAATCACTGGAGGAGATCAACCTGACCTGGACGACCTGGGGCGAGTGGTATGCTCAACACCCCGACACCGAACTGCTCAGCGACCGCACCGGTTTCGCGCGCGACTATCGTCGTGATCCGTACGGCCGCTACAACCCGACCCAGGGCTACTACAACAGTGACCGGGTGATGTTTCCGCTGATGACCGAGGATGACAGCCTGCACCCCAAGCACATGGTGTCCGGGGCGCGCACCAGAGACCAGGCCGTGGTTTTCGATCTTGAAGTACTGGCGGCAGAAGGCCTGATCAAGACCGACCACTTTGTCGGCGTCCATGATGCCGACCTGGGTAATGCGCGGATCTATCGGCGCGCTGCCGATCAGTCGTTCACCTGGCAGGACGGTCAGGCCTATCACCCGGACTCCGGAGAGCACTTCGCGGCCGATGAGCTGCCGCTGGCGCCGGTCATCGCCATCGAGGCCTTCTGGTTCGCCTGGAACGCGGTTTATCCGGACAGTGAGCGGGGCTGGTAATGCAGTGGCTGTGGCAAACGTTGCAGGTGAGTCTGCTGCTGGTGCAGATTCGACGGCTGCGCGCCGGTCTGGTCGCCGTCACGCTGGTTTATCTGGTGGCGTTCCTGTTCGCCATTCAGAACCTGACCCTGCCCACCGGCACCGACTTTGCCGTGCTCTGGGCCGACCCGGCGCTGATGTTCCGACGCACCGGCTACCTGCTCTTTGATGCCATTGCGGTGATCCATACACCGCTGTTCACCTGGCTGCTGTCGCCGCTCAATCTGCTGCTGGGGCTGATCATTTCGCTGCTGGTTGGCCTCAACCTGGTCCTGTCCTGGATCGCCTGGCGCCAACCCCGCGCGTGCAGAGTCAATGGGTCCACCGGCACGCTGGGCCTTATCCCCGCCCTGCTCGCCGGTGGCGCCTGTTGCGCCCCCACATTGCTGCTGGTGCTGGGTATACAGGCCACAGCAGCCCTGATCACGGCCATACAGTGGATGATTCCGCTGGCCCTGGTGCTGCTGATCGGCTCGCTGATCTGGGTGGCCCAGAAGACCAATGTCGAGCTGCTTAAACTGGGTCCGGCCTGAGACAAGGCGCCTGTTGCGTTGCGAGCGCCAAGCACCGACACTGCCTGTCTGACCTAACAAGTACGAAAGCAGGCGCTGTGTGGCAGTGACGACAAGACGCATCCCACCCGACATCATCGTGATTGTGGCCGGCATCAGTGCCGCCCTGCATATCGGCAAGCTGCCGCCCGCCATTCCGGTACTGGAACAGGCAATGAGCCTGGATCTGGTGACCGGCGGCTTCCTGCTGTCGATGGTTATGCTGGCCGGCGTCACGCTGGGCATTGTCATGGGCACCACGGCGGACTCAGTGGGTCTGCGCCGCGCCTTACTCACTGGCCTGGTGTTGCTGGGTGCGGGCAGCCTGCTGGGCGCACTGGCCAGCCAGCCGTCTCACCTGCTGTGGCTGCGCGCGGTTGAGGGGCTGGGTTTTCTGCTGGTGGTTCTTCCGGCGCCAGGTCTGGTACGCCGCCTGGTGCCTGCAGAGTTGCTCAGTCGTCGTCTGGCACTGTGGAGCTGCTATATGGGCCTGGGGGTCGGCTCTGCCTTACTGGTCGGGCCCTTGTGGCTGGATGCCTTTGGCTGGCAGAGTTGGTGGCTGCTGCTGGGGGCCTTGTCGCTGCTGCTGGCCTGGGCCGTCTGGCAGCGGGTGCCCCGGAGCGCCGACAACGCACCGGCAACCGGCCTTCCGGAGCAGACCTGGGGCACGCGCATTCAACGCACACTGACCCGGCCCGGCCCCTGGCTGGTCGCCATCACCTTTGCCCTATACTCCGGGCAGTGGATTGCGGTTGTCGGCTTCCTGCCCACCCTCTATACCGAGGCCGGATATGGCCCGGGGCTAATCGGCGTGATGACGGCCATGGTGGCACTGGTCAACATCGCCGGCAACCTGGTGGCGGGCCAGTGCCTGCACCGGGGAGTCAATGCGCAAACATTGCTGGCCGCCGGTTTTGTTGCCCTGGGCCTCTGTGCCTGGGTCGGATTCGGCCTGCTGACACCGGGCTGGGGACAGTTCCTGGCCGTATTGTTGTTTTCTGCCTGCGGCGGACTGATTCCCGGCGCACTCTTCTATCTGGCCGTTCGACTGGCGGCGGATGAACAATCGATTTCATCGACCGTTGGCTGGATGCAGCAATGGTCTTCCATTGGTCAGTTCATCGGGCCGCCGATGGTAGCCCTGGTGGCGAGTCAGGTCGGTGGCTGGCACTGGACCTGGGGCGTGACCGGGGCCATGACTCTGGGGGGTCTGCTGGCCACAGCCCTGCTGGCGCGACACCGGGCTCGACTGCTTGCAGAGCAAGCGGTCAGAAGGTCGCCGACCAGTTGAGCGCCGCCGTCAGCGGGTAGAGACCGAATTCCGATGCCTGAGCGTCGCTGCGCGTTGCCACCGGCACACCCACCCTACCTTCAAGCCGGCTGTCGTTGGTCAGGCTGTGCTGAAAACCGGCCGTCAGCAGGGCACTCTCGTCGCCCAGGTTGACCACGGTCCCGGCCTGCAGATCAGTCAGTGCGCTTACCGGGGCGGAGGCCTGAACACCGACATAGTGTCGACCCAAGGGAACCACCAGGCCCTGCTGGTAGAAGTCGCTGGCCAACGCCGCCATATCCGGTTGCCGAGAACCCAGTTGATTGTAGTGATACTCGCTGACCACATAGACATCCCCGAAGATCTGCCGGTCGGCGCCGAGCGTCAGGCGCAGCCCGCTGTCGTCTTCATTGAACAGCCAGGCAGACTCCTGCCACAGCCCCCATTCACCCGCCGCCGTCTGCGCCCCGACACCGAGCAGGTGTTCTGATCGATTGACGGTCAGCGCCGTCGCTTCCAGTGTCCAGCGGTCTACCTGCTGATAGGCGCGCACAAACAGCGCCTGATCCACCCCCTGCACCCAACCCAGATCCAGTTCACCGAAGAAAGCCCAGGGCTGGCGCCAGCGCACGGCATCGACACCCGGGCGATAGCTGCGTTCCTGCGCGCTGATGCGCGCCGGCATAATGACATCCACCGGTGAGAATTGCGGCGACAGACCCAGGCTGATGGCTTGCCGTCCGACAATGAGTTCACCTCTGCTGCTGAAATACTGTACGTTCAGACGGTCCAGGTTCTGCGCCAGCACCAGATCATCGTCGGGCGAGCTGTACAGATTGTCCGGCAGGTCCTCCCATCGGTAGTCAGCCCCGAGTGCGGTGTCTGAACCAGCACCGGGTACCGCCCCCTGGCGCAGACGATAGCGCTGCGCCAGCCCGTACTGCAGATTGAGGCGCACATCAGGGCCGGCACTGTACAGCAGGTTGAAGCGGCTGCCGGCGGTCTGCAGCAGCGTCGGGTTGGCCAGCGGGTCGGTGGGCTCGGTCAGAGTCTCGACCCCCAGATTGAGATCAATCCAGACATCGGTGTCGGCTGCGACGAAAGGACTTGCCAGCAGCAGCCCGGCCAGAGCGGGTCCTGTCCAGCGCGTCATGAGCGAACCTCATCGCTCTCGATGCGGCCGTCGCGCAACTGAATCAGCCGACTGGCGCGCTCCATGATCATCGGATCATGAGTGGAAAAGACGAAGGTCATACCCTCGCGGCGGTTCAGCTCATGCATCATGTCCAGCAGGTCGCTGCCGGTCTGGGAGTCCAGATTGGCCGTGGGCTCGTCGGCCAAAATGATATCGGGCTGACTGACCATGGCCCTGGCTACGGCCACCCGCTGCTGCTGCCCGCCGGACAACTGGGCCGGTCGGCGGTCGGCCTTGCCGCTCAACCCGACCCGAGTCAGCATGCTTTCAACGCGGGCCTGCCGCTCAGCTTTGGGCAGGCCCTGCAGCAACATGATGTATTCACAGTTTTCGGCGGCGGTCAGCACCGGAATCAGGTTGTAGGCCTGAAAGATGAACCCGATGTGATCGCGCCGGAAGTCAGACAACTCGCGGCCACTCATTGACGAAATGGCCTGTCCGCGCAGATAGACCTCACCGGCGGTCGGCGCCTCCAGTCCGCCCATCAGCTGCAGCAGAGTGGACTTGCCTGACCCGGAGGGCCCGACAATGGCGGTAAACTCACCAGGGGCTATGGTCAGGCTGACCTTGTCCAGCGCCTTGACCAGCGTATCGCCGCTGCCGTAGTGTCGGCTCAATTCCCGGGTCTCGAACACCACACCGGTTGCCGGGTCGGCGCTTGCAGTGCGCTGCTTGGTTGCATGCATGACGGCTCTCCTCAAAGACTCTTGTGCAGGGCGCGGGACGGCACAATCCGCGCCGCGTGGGCGGCTGGATACATGGCGGCCAGCAGGGTCAGCGCCAGCACAACCGGCGGATAAAGGCTGTACTGGGCCCAGCTGGCGCGGGGACGGATCTGCTCGGCCATGGCCACGCCACCCAATTCCATGCTGCCATAATCGATGCCAATGGCCCCCAGCGTCAGTGTTGCCAGCCAGCCCAGCACCAGGCCGGCGGCAATGGCGCCCAGCGCCAGCAACAGCGTCTCCGTCAGAATCAGCCGGAACACGGCCAGACGTCGCGTGCCAATGGCCAGCAGAACACCGATCTCCCAGGTGCGTTCATAGATGGACATGAAGATGCCATTGGTGACCCCCAGAGCGGCGAGCAAGAACAGCATGATGCCGATGATGGCCATGCTGGCGCGGGTCATGTCCAGCATGGCGGCCAGTTGCGGCATCAGGGTAGTCCAGCCCTGCGCTTTCACCTGCTCATCACTGAGGCGCTGCCACAAAGGCAGGTCCGGATCACTGGCCAGGGCCGGCGTGCGCAGGGCCAGCGCGATTTCGTGCACGGCATCATCGACCCCGAGCATGGTTTGCAACGGCGCCTGCAGCACAAACACGGTCTCTTCGTCCAGCATGCGGGCGTTGAAGTCATAGAGGCCGCTGACCCGGAACAGCGCCTGCTCGGCTCCGCCCCATTCCTGGTTGTGCACCGAGATGACGATGCGGTCGCCCAGCTCGACGTCCAGTAGCTCAGCCAGCCGGCGCCCCATCAGCAACTGGGTCTCGGCACCGTCTCCCGCCAAATAGTCGCCTTCGGCCATCGCATCCGCCAGCCGGGACACGGTGCGCTCCTGCGCCGGATCAATGCCGATGACCTGGGTGGCGCGGTTGTCGGCGGCGCTGGAAATCATGCCGAAGGCCATTACGCGCGGACTGTAGCCCACCACCTCGGGGTCGCTGGCCAGTTGCGACAATCGGGCTTGGGGCGCTTCGATCACCAGCGCTTCGTCCCGTTCGGCCAGGTAGTCCAACTGATGGATCTGGGCATCTCCCGGGAACATGCGAGTGGCCGAGCGCACGGCCGTATCGGTGAAGCCGAGAATGAAGGCATCAGTGAGAATCAGTGCCGCCGTGCTCAGACTGATAATCAGGCCGGTCAGCAGCGTGCGGCGTCGGTTGCGGTTCAGGTTGCGGGCCGCCAGTTGCCAGGTCATTTGCATTACAGCCTCCGCATCGCATCAAGGGGTGACAGCCGGGCGGCCCGGATGGCCGGATACAACGCTACGAGCAACGCTGTGAACCACACCAGAGCGGTGGGGATGGCGAACATGCCCCATGACATGCGACCGCGGAAATGGCTGAAATACAGGCCAGAGACTTCGATCGGTTCGCTCATGGGAATACCGACCAGGGTCAGCCAGAGGTTGATCGGCCAGGCGAGCAGAAAGCCCAGAGCGCAGGCCAGAGTGGCGAGCACCAGCGCCTCCAGCACAATCATACCGAACAGGCGATGCGGCGGTGTGCCGATGGCTTTCAGCACGCCAAATTCGCCGATGCGCTCCATGACCGACATCAGGATGGTATTGAGCACGCCGATGCAGACCAGGAAGATAATGATGTAGCTGGCGATCATGCCGCCTTGCTGATCAGCCTTCATGGTTTCATAGAATTCCCGTGCCACGACCTGCCAGGGGCTGACCTGCAGCGCACTGTCGGCCCACTGGGCGTCGGTGGCCAGGCTGCCCCTGACCGAGGCGGCCAGCCGTTCGGCGCGCTGGAAGTCAGCGCCCAGAATGATCCAGCGATGGGCCTGATCGGGCAATACATAGAAATCCTGTGCGGCGGCCAGCGGCAGCACCACCCAGCGGCTCTCCACCGCCTCGGTATCGCCGAGGATGCCTACCACGGTATACAGCTCATTGGCCAGAGAGCCGTCAGCACCCTGGGCAATCAGTACCAGGTCATCCCCGGGCGCCAGGGCCAGTTGCCGCGCTACTCGGGCACCGATCAAGGCTTCATGCTGTCCGTACTCATCCGGCTCGGCATTCAGGTAGCGCCCCGCACTCAACCGGTTGCCCAGACGTGACAGGCGGTCTTCCTGGTCGGGCTCCACACCGCGCACCTCAACCGGCAGGCTGCGTTCTTCACCATAGGCCAGCGCCCCGCTTTCCAGCCGTGGTGTCAGCATCCGCACGCCCTGAGCCTGCGCCAGTTGCCCGCGCAGTGACTCGTCTACCGGTAAGGTGCGTTGCAGGCGGGGTCGGTCCAGATACTCATCGGCGGTCACCTGCACATGACCGATGCTGTCGCGTGTGTATTGCTCCAGCATCTGATCATAGGAGCCATAATTGACCGACAGCACCAGAGTAACAATGATATAGCCCCCCACCATGCTGAGCAGGGTCAGTATCGTTCTTCTGCGATTGCGCAGTACATTGCGCCAGGCCAGTCTGAGCAGGAGCATGGGTGGTCCTTCTCCCTCGGTTATTCTAGCGACGCAGGTTCTGCAGAGAGAAAAAGTCCGGCGTCAGGTCCACATCAAAAGCCAGTGACTCATAAATCACGGTGGTTCGCTGATCGTCCTTGTCTGCCGGTTCCAGCGTCAGACGCGAGGGCAGACTCCGGCCATTGAAGTCGCGCACGTCGCTGAAGGTCATGATCCGGGCCAGTTCATCGCGTTCGTTGAAATAGCGCTGCTCCAGAGGCAACAGACTGTCCCGATCGACACTGAATTCCATCCGCCCCCATACGGTGACCGTCTGCTCGCGCGGCACCAGTGTCAGTTCATAAGTAGTGTCCGTGGTGCTCAAGCTGACGTCATATTCTTCCGCCCAGGAGGTATCGCGCATCAGATCGTCGTTGGTGAAGTCGGAGCCCATCCAGCTGCCCATCATCATGGAGGGTGGCACGCGCACGGTGCGATTGACCCGGGGCAGGTAGTTCCACATCTCGTTCTCGCGCTTGAGCGTGCTGACCCCTCGGTCACGCGCGGGTTCCAGCACCCGCACCAGCGAAAAGTCCATGCCCAGCGACCAGGACTCCAGGCGCAGGGTGCGCTCGTAATCGGGGTTGATGATTTCCATGCGCAGGGTGGCCTGTGCCGAATCCTGCTGATACAACTGATCCAGGTGTTCCAGCAACGACTCTGCCGAAGTGTCCGCCTTTGCGGCTGTGGCGACTATCAACAGGCCCAGCAGCAGAAAAGGGCTGCCGGCTCTCTTGATGGCATGAACGAATCTGTTGGCTCTGGTCATGTTGAAAGCTCCCTCTGCGAGCACCCCTCCATTCAGCAATAGCTCTGGAGGCTGTGCACTGACCTGAATCAATAAACCAGAAAGGTGAGGCCATCAACAGTGAGTATTGTCACGACTTTACAAAATATCAGTCAGCATTTGGCTCAGCGGCCCGGAAATTCGAACAGTTCAGCCACCACCTGATCGGGCGCTTCCTGCTGCACCCAGTAGCCGGCTCCAGGGATCAGGCGAGTGCCGCGAAAATCCGCACAGGCGATCTCTGACATGGTGCCCAGCGCGCCGGGGATCTGGTGAATACCCCAGTCCTATGCGTCGGCAATAAAGCAGCAGAGCTGGCGGATCCGCAAGCCTGCATAAACCGCCAGGTCCCTGTCCGGCAACCAGTCACAACGCGCAACTGTGTCGGCATTAGGCATCGCCGGCTTCCAGACAGGCCATGGTCAGCCCGTTGTCATTCTCGATCTGTTCCATGCGGATGCCCGGAGGCAACCGATAGGCCATCGGAATGCTTTGCATTGCGCACCCCTGTTTCCTAGAACAGCGCCAACCAGACCCCTACACCCAGCATCAGGGAGCCGGCGATTCGGTTCATGACTCTGACATTGGTCGCCTGCAGCAGAAATACCCGCATCATCTTGCCACCACTCGAGTATATCAGCAGACAGACAAATTCGATGATCAGGATCAGCGCCAGCAAGATCAGCAGTTGCGGTACCAGGGGGTGATTGGCATCCAGAAACGGGGGCAGCAGGGCTATGGTGAAGGCCCAGCCCTTGGGGTTGGCGACCGCTGTCACATAGCCCTGAAGAAACAGCTGCCAGCGGGAGGCCTGTTTTGCTTCTCCCAGGTCTTCAGGAATGGCCAGGCGACCCCGCGAGCGCCACATCTGCACACCCAGCCACATCAGATAGAGCCCGCCGGCCCAACGCAGGACCGTGAACAGTTCGGGCATGGTGAGCAGCAGCGCCGCTATGCCCGCGACCGCCGCAATGACCACCGTCGCCACCCCGAGCATTTCTCCCCACATCATCCAGAAGGCACGCCGCACCCCGATGGTAATACCCAATGTCATGGCCAGCGTCATGCACAGCCCCGGGGTAATGGAGACGAAGAAGAAGGTGGGAATGAAAGCGGACAACAGAGCCGGGTTCAGCACGGGCGCGCAACTCCAAGGGCGATATAGGTGTGGCATCATGCGCACGCATGAGCGCTGCGACAAGCGCTTTCATCACCGCCAGCAGCAAAGCACCGTCAACTCATGCTGACAGGCTGACCGGAGACTTGCCGTGGCCAGTGCTATCTCTGATAATCCGCTCGATGACTCACTCTACTGCGGTTCCAGCGCCCTTCTCTCTGCTTACCGGACTTCGTGCCAGCCTGCCACTGGCCATCGGCTATGCGCCCATGGCCTTTTCCTTCGGGGTTGTCGGCATTCAGGCAGGCCTGACGGCCTGGGAGACGCTGTTGATTTCCCTCATTGTGTTCGCCGGTGCGGCCCAGTTTATTCTGGTCAGCATGCTCGCCGCCGGCAGTGGCGCCGGTGCTGCACTGATCGCCGTCTGGGTACTGAATCTGCGACATCTGTTCTACGGCCCTGCTCTGCTCTCCCGGCTGCAGCATCGGCCCGGCCCCTTGCTGCCGGCGCTGGCGTTTGGTTTGACCGATGAGGTGTTTGCTACGGCCATGGCAAAGTCAGCCCGTGCACCGGTTTCCCCGGCCTGGACGCTTGGCGTGGCCATGGGGGCCTATGGTGCCTGGGTGGGCGGCACAGCTCTGGGCGCCTGGTTGGGTGTCGGACTGGGCCAGGGGGAGAGTCTGATAAGCCATGCGCTTGATTTCGTGCTGCCGGGTCTGTTTATTGCGCTGCTGGCCAGTGCGTTCCAGCGAGCACTGTGGCCAGTCGTGGCCTTGGCTGCGGCCGTGACGCTGCTGTGCAGCCTGTTCTACCCGGCGCATGTTGCCATGATGACGGGTATGATCTCGGGCGCGCTGATCCGTCCCTGGCTGCGCCTGCGCAGCGAAGAGTCCGCACCATGAC
>NZ_JAIUMC010000003.1 GCF_022565775.1 Natronospirillum sp. | reverse complement strand
AGCCACCCACCAGGTTGACCAGCTTACCGCCCCCGCTCATGCCCCAGACACGCGTTGCCACGTGGTCGATGAAGTAGCGATCGTGACTGATAACGATGACCGTTCCGGGAAAATCGACAATCAATTCTTCCAGCAACTCCAGCGTATCCAGGTCCAGATCGTTGGTGGGCTCGTCCATGATCAGCAGGTTGGCGGGCTGGCTGAACAGCTTGGCCAGCAGCAGCCTGTTGGCCTCCCCGCCACTCAGTGTGCGCACCGGACTGCGGGCCTGCTGCGACGTAAACAGAAAACGCTCCAGCCAGCTCACTACGTGGATACGCTGACCATTGATCTCGATAAACTCTCGTCCCTCGGACAGGGTGTCCATGACCGAACGATCCGGGTCCAGTTGATGCCGACCCTGATCAAAATAAGCAGACTGCAGCCGGGTACCCACCCGCACCTCGCCGCCATCCGGCTCAAGTTCTCCCAGCAGCAGACGCACCAGGGTGGTCTTGCCGACACCATTCGGCCCGAGCAGCGCAATAGTGTCACCGCGCAGCACTTCGGTACTGAAGTCCCTGACAATGCAATGTTCTCCATAGTGAAACGTCAGGTTCTGCAACTCGAAAACCAGTTTGCCGCTGCGCTCTGCCGCCTGCAGCTCCATCCGCGCCGAGCCGCCCAGCTCGCGGCGTTCAGCGCGCTGGGCGCGCAAGGCTTCGAGACGTCTGACCCGGCCCTCGTTGCGAGTCCGCCTGGCTTTGATCCCCTGTCGGATCCAAGTTTCTTCCTGGGCCAGTCTGCGATCAAAGCGGGCTTGCTGCTCGGCCTCAATACGCAACCGTTCTTCACGGGCCATCAGGAATGATTCGTAGGGTGCCGGGTAGCGATAGAGGTTGCTGCGGTCCAGTTCGACAATCGTTTCTGCCACTGCATCGATAAACTGCCGGTCATGGCTGACGAAGATCACCAGGCCTCTGAAGCCACGCAGAAACTGCTCCAGCCATTCGATACTGTCGATATCGAGATGGTTGGTTGGCTCATCGAGCAGCAGCACATTGGGCTGCGCAATCAGGGCCCGGGCGACCAGCGCCTTGCGCCGCCAGCCGCCGGACAGGTTGTTCAGTGGTGTCCCCGGTTGCAGATCGAACTGGTTGAGCACCGTGTCGACACGCTGCGCCAGACCCCAGGCCATGTTGTCATCCAGCCATTGCTGAAGGCGCCCCACCGCAGCGGACTGCGGGTCACGCAACAGTTCGTCTTCATAAGCCAAGAGTTTGGTACCCGCCTGGCCACCGCCGGCCAGCACAAAACTGCGGATGGTGCCGCTTTCGTTGGGCGGCAGCGATTGCGGCACATAACCGATCTGCGCATCTTCCGACCAGCCTATGGTGCCCTGGTCCGGTGTCTCCACTCCGGCCAGCAGGCGCAGCAGCGTGCTTTTGCCTTCCCCATTGCGACCTACCAGACAAAGCCGTTCATTCGTATTCAACTGCCATTCGACTGCATCCAGAACCGGCTCGGAGCCATAAGCATGATGCAGGGATTGTAAAGAAAGTGTCGGCATGATAAGTGTCAGAACTCCAGATACTTGCAACCTCATATACTACCGCGACTGGGGCTCCAGTGTCTGTGACAGAGGTACAATGCCCTTCATTTATAACGGACAGATCTCATGAAACGATTCCTCGGCCAGGGCGCGGCCATATTGATCATGCTGTTGCTGACGATCTGGATGTACTCCGGGCTGGATGCCGATCTGGCACCGCGCGACTCTGTACAGGCTCCCGGAGAGGATCAACTGTCACGGGTGCAGACACGAACCCTGCTGGCAGAGGACACGGCGCGCACATTGGTCGTGAATGGGGAGACCCGGGTCAACCGTGAGGTCGTGGTGCGGGCCCAGGTAGCAGGTACCATTGATCAGGTCGCAGTCAGTCAGGGACAACTCGTCAGCAGTGGAGACCTGCTGGTGGTCATTGACGAAGGCGACCTGCCGGACCAACTGATCTCAACGCGGGCACTCGAAAGTCAGCGCGAAGCGGAACTCGACGGGGTTCGCCGACTCGTGGACCGGGGTCTGCAAACGGCCTCCGACCTGCGCGCCGCGCAGGCGCAGTTTGAAGATGCTGCCGCCACTCGGCGCAGCCTTGAACGCCAACTGGAGCGCACCCGGATCCATGCGCCCTTCGGTGGTGTCATCGAGGAGCGGCTCGTTGAACAGGGCTCCTTCGTCAGCACCGGTGGAGAAGTGGTGCGAATTCTCGACTATTCACCCCTAAAGATACGGGCCCAGGTCTCCGAAAACCGGATCGGCAGCCTGGCCGTGGGCAATGATGCCGAAGTGACCCTGGTCACTGGTGACCGTTTCATGGGCAGGATCAGCCATATCGGCAGCCGCGCAAGACCGGAAACCCGCACATTTACCGTGGATATAGAGGCCACCGAGCCAGCCCCGGCGGTGGCGGGTGTGACCGCAGAAATTCGCTTTCCGCTGGCGCCGGTGAGGGCTCATTTTGTCTCCCCCGCCCTGCTCAGTCTGAACGAACAGGGTGAGCTCGCGCTCAAGCACCTCAGCGCAGATGACCGGGTAGTTGCTTCTGCCGTTGAGCTGGTGCGTTCCTCCACGGACGGCATATGGGTGACCGGGCTGCCCCCATCGGCCCGTGTGATCACTGTAGGACAGGGGTTTGTGACCGTTGGCCAGCAGGTTGAACCGGTAGAGGTCAACTGACCATGGGCAGCATCATCAATGCCGCATTGGATCGGGTAAGAACCGTATTCCTGCTGTTCGCCCTGGTCGTGGTGGCGGGCGCCTACGCGTTCAATACGATTCCGCGCGAATCGGAACCGGACATTACCGTACCCTGGATTTATGTCTCGATAGGCCTGGAAGGCATTTCGCCACAGGATGCCGACCGCATGCTGGTCAACCCGATTACCCAGGAGATTCGGGGCCTCGACGGGTTGCGGGAATACACATCGGTAGCAACCGAAGGTCATGCCTCCATCACCATGGAGTTTCGCACCGGTGTCGATATTGACCAGGCGCTGGAAGACGTGCGCCGCAAGGTGGACCGCGCCAAACCCAATCTGCCGAGCGGTGCCGACGACCCTTCAGTGAATGAGATCAATCTGGCCCTGTTCCCGATTCTCAACGTGAACCTGTTCGGCGAGCTTGATGATCGAATACTGTACACCGTTGCCGAGCGGTTGCAGGAAGAACTGGAAGCCCTGACTGGCGTATTGGAAGCCCCCATCATCGGCATTCGTGAAGAGTTGGCTGAAATCATTGTCGACCCGGCCATGATGGCCAGCTACAACCTGTCGAATGATGAACTGGTCGATCAGGTGCGGCGCAACAACCAACTGGTCACTGCCGGCAGCCTTGATACCGGTGCGGGCCGATTCTCGGTCAAGGTGCCCGGCCTGATCGAAACGGAAGATGATATCCTCAATCTGCCCATCCGCTCGACGCAGGATGCAGTGGTCCGCTTCCAGGATATCGCCATCGGGCAGCGCACCTATGCCGACGCCACCCAGTATTCCCGCGTCAACGGACAGCCGGCAGTCACCCTGGAAATCACCAAACGGGTGGGCGAAAACATCATAGAGACGGTACGTGATGTCAAAGCGATTGTAGAAGCACAGCAGAGTGAGTGGCCGGAAGGGTTGCAGGTCAGTTTTACTGCCGATCAGTCCGTCATGATCGAGCAGACTCTGTCAGACCTGTTCAACAGTGTTGGCCTGGCGACCTTGCTGGTGGTCATCGTCATGCTATGGACGCTGGGTATCCGCACATCCATTCTGGTCGGCATCTCCATTCCAGCGTCTTTTCTCTGTGGCATTCTGTTGCTGTCGATCATGGGCCATACCCTGAACATCATTGTCTTGTTCGCACTGATTCTATGCGTCGGGATACTGGTGGATGGCGCCATCGTGGTGACGGAATACGCCGATCGCCGCATGAGCGAAGGCGTGCCTCGCCTGAACGCATTCCGTGAAGCGGCCACTCGCATGTCCTGGCCGGTTATTTCGTCCACGCTGACTACCTTGGCGGTCTTTGCCCCCCTGCTGTTCTGGCCCGGTATTGTCGGCGAATTCATGAGTTTCATGCCGATAACGGTCATCCTTACTCTGGGCAGTGCTCTGGTTGTAGCCCTGATCGTCATGCCGGCTCTGGGTTCGGTTATCGGGAAACCGGCGGCCATTTCGCTGCGCAAGGCCAATAATCTGATTGCTGCAAGCCAGGGCAATGTCGAGCGGATGACCGGCGCTGCCGGCCTGTACATCAGAACCCTCAAACACCTGTTGCGCGTTCCCCTGCTGGTGCTGGCCGGCGTTGTTTTCATCATCGCCTCGCTGGGCTATTTCTATGCACAATATGGCAAAGGGGTTGAGTTTTTCCCGCAGATTGACTCGGATTTTGGCAGCATCGTAGTGCGAGCGCGGGGTAACCTGTCGCTCAATGAAAGAGACGTGCTGGTGCGCCAGGTCGAGCAACATATTCTGCAGATGCCGGAGGTGCGCTCTGTCAATACGCGCACGTCTGCCTCTGAAATGCAGAACCAGTCGGCGGACACGATCGGGGTGTTGCAACTGGAGTTGGTGTCCTGGGAGCATCGCCCAACTGCATTGCAGGTCATGGACCAGATTGTCCGCGAAACCCGGCATATTCCCGGCATTGTCGTCGAACGGCAGGCCTTTGCCATGGGTCCGACCGCAGGTGTCGATATCCAGCTCGACCTGGTTTCCAATGATCTGGCGGCGCTGACCGAGACCACGCGTGAACTGACCCGGCTGTTGCAGAGCGACAGCCGCTATGTCGAAGTGTCCAACAACCTGCCCCTGGAAGGCCTGGAATGGCGGATTGATATCGATCGTCAGGCGGCCAGTCGGTTCGATGCGGACCTGTCGGCAGTCGGTGCCGCCATGCAAATGCTGACGACCGGGCTGACCATTGGCACCTACCGTCCGGCAGATGCCGATGAAGAGCTGGATATCCGCATCCGCTACCCGTTCAGCGGTCGCGATCTGGACATGATAGACCGCCTCACCGTGACCGCCGGAGGTCAGCAGGTCCCGCTGTCCAACTTTATCGAACGACGTGCCCAGAGCCCGGAAGGTGATCTGCGCCGTACCGATGGCAACCTGACCTATCGTATTGAAGCCAATGCGGCACCCGACTATCTGGTGGCGGATCTGGTGGATGACATGGGCCGCCGCTTTGCCGACCTGCGAGCGGCAGGAGAGATTCCGGACAATGTGATCCCCCGCTTCCGGGGTGATCAGGAGGAGCAGGATGAAGCCGCACAGTTCCTGTCCATGGCGTTCATGGTGGCCATCTTCCTGATGTTTGTCATTCTGGTCACTCAGTTCAACAGCCTTTACCAGGCGCTGCTGATCATGAGTGCCATCGTGTTTTCATCGGCGGGTGTGTTACTGGGCCTGCTGTTGACCGGACAGCCCTTCGGCATCGTCATGGTGGGGGTGGCGATCATTGCCCTGGCGGGCATCGTGGTGAACAACAACATCGTCCTGATCGATACCTACAATCTGATTCGGAAACAGGGTGACAACCCCGTTGATGCTGCCATCAAGACAGCGGCACAGCGTCTGCGCCCAGTCCTGCTGACGTCCGTAACGACTGTGCTGGGACTGCTGCCGATGGCGCTGCAACTGAATATCAATCTGGTCACCCGCACAATCACGGTCGGGGCTCCGGCTTCTCAATGGTGGGCACAGTTGTCAACGGCCATTGTTGGTGGCCTTACCTTTGCGACGGTGCTGACGCTGGTGCTGACGCCCTGCCTGCTGGTGGGCGGTGATCATCTGATGGCTCGCGTGCGCACTTTCAGGTTTCGGAAACCCGTTGCGACGACCGCGACACCGGACGCATGATCTCCCCGAGCACCAGAGGTGACTCGGTCAGTTCGGCAATCGCATTGATGCCGAATACCGGATTGCCATTGACCGCATTGGTGGAGACCAGATGCTTGAGTACGGCAGGCGTACTGTCAGCGGTTCCAGGCCGAAGTGTTATGACCTTGCAGCGCACACAGGGTTTGACCAGGCGCAGCCGATGCTGTGCGCTGACCAGATACTGCCAGTCACCTTCCGCCCAGGGATCACCGCCACTGACCACAACATTGGGTCGAAAGCGCGACATTTCGAGGGGAACCGGAGCACCATTGTTGAGCGCCTGCAATGACTCCTCGTGACAGATCAGCAAGGGAAATCCATCGGCGAAACCGACATTGGCTTCGACATAACGCGGGTCAACCGCACGCGGTCTTTCCTTGCGATAACGCACCAGGCGCACCGGTTGGTCGAGGTAGTGTGATAGCCAGTTGTTGGCGTGACGGGGAGCCACCAGAACATTGACCACATCCTTCCACAGGGTGACGTCTGTGTCCTCGATGCAATCGGCCGCGTTGATATCAAGTTGTTCGCCATCAGGTGCAGTCAGTCGCAGTTGCTGTCCAAGCAGGCCTGAGCGAAAGGCGCCCAGCCGCGGCACGTTGCGCTGCGACAGAAAATGACCCTCGGCATCAACCACCATCCAGCGTCGATCATCCGTAGGCCCACACTCATCAAGTCGTAATGATGCAACCGGGTTGCCTGCCATCCCTTTGACCGGGTAGGTCCACAACCCCGTCACCAGCAACTCTCCCACCGTTGATTCCTCCGGCTTTCAACTGGCGTCAGAGTATCATAAATCGGTGACTGCGCGAATGCGCTCCTGCACCAGGTTGGCCAGATCTTCCGGCCGGAATTTGGACAAAAAGGCATCACAACCCACCTTTTTGACCATGGCCTCATTGAAGCTGCCGCTCAAGGACGTGTGCAGCACAATGAAGAGGTCCTGCAAGGCTGGATCCCGCCTGATTTCAGTGGTCAGCATATAGCCATCCATCACCGGCATCTCGGCGTCGGTGATCAACATCAGCAGCTTTTCCGATACCTTCTCGCCCGCCAGACTCCAGGACTTGAGCTTCTCGAGACCCTTGGCCCCGTCAGTCGCCTGGTGCACCACGATCCCGATACTCTCCAGAGTGGTTCGCGCCTGCGACAGCGCCGTCAGGGAGTCATCCACCATCAGAACTTCACGCCCGGCTGCCTGCGCCACTACCTCATCAGCCAGAATGCCGGAAGGAATCTCGGTCGGAGCGGGCTGCACCTCGGACAGTACCTTTTCCACATCGATGATTTCTACAATTCGACCTTCATTGTGTGTGATGGCAGTCAGAAAGTGATGCCTGCCGGAGCCGCTGGGTGGCGGCTTTATGTCTTCCCAGTTCATGTTCACGATGCGGTCAACACTGCCCACCACAAAGGCCTGAACACTGCTGTTGTATTCAGTCACGATGATGGTCGACTCTTCGGTGATGTCCAATGGACGCATGCCAATGGATCGCGACAGGTCATACACCGGAATCGACATGCCACGCAAATGGACCACACCATGAATGTTGGGATGCTGGTGAGGCAACACGGTCACCTTGGGCAATGCCAGTACTTCACGCACCTTGAACACATTGATGGCGTAGGCCTGCTGACCGCGCAGATTGAACAGCAGGAGTTCGAGACGATTCTGTCCAACCAGGTTGGTGCGGCTGTCGACACTGCTCATGAGATTGGACATAGGGTGACTCCCGATGTGCTAATGGCTAAAATATGTCGCAGCGGTTCCACTCACAGCTGACCAGTTGATAACGCCGATCGGAACATTGGGCCTCATAAATCTCCCTGGGCCAGTCCGCTTTCAGCAGCTGTATTTCAGGTTGCTGACACCCCTGTCTGCCCAGTGCCTCTTCTGCCTGGAAATAGGACCGTCCGTAGTTGTCGGACGGCAATTGCGGCTGGCGACTGCGCTCTGCGGGCTCGAGATCCAGCCCGCCTTCATTGGCCAGAGCTACCAGGGCGCTGTAATGGTCGCGATCCTGGCTGAGATCGCGGTCTCCGGCTTCGAAATCGGCCAGGTGTCGCACACAGGTGCGCTCGGCATTGCGTCCCTCCAGGCGCTCTGCTACGGCCTCCTTCTGCTGCCGATCCAGGGCGTCTCCGGCGCGCATGGTGAACAGTGCAAGCGATTCTTCACGACGTTCGTCACCGAAACTCTGCAGTTCACGGGTGAAGCCGTAATCAGCCGCACGCAACAGTTGCTCATTACGTTCCCACCAGACTCTGTCTGCATTGCGTGCCGCTGCCGCCGCTTCACCACTGACTTCGGTGCAGGCCGCCACCCAGGCGCGCAATTCGGCTTCTGTGGACAGGGCACTGGCAACAGCCTGATTGCGATACTCAGCAGTCGATGTCGCACAGCCGACCAGGGCCAGGCCTGCCAGACTCATAGCAAACATGTTGATTATTCTGCGCACAATTTACTCCAGAGTGGAAAAATGCTCATGCCAGGCTCTCGACCCGCTGTTGCAGCCAGTGATCCAGCGTCTCTGCATCGAAAGGCCAGCCGAGTTCGGTAGCGCTCTGCTCATGTCGCAAAACCGGAATGCGTTCCGCGTAGTTCGCCAGCAAACGATCTTCTTCTGCTATATCGACGAGCTCCACCTGGCAAATGCCAGCCTCGACATAGGGCAAAAGCAACTCTACCGCCGTCTCGCAGAGATGACAGTGTGACGTTTCCATCAGCTGCAGTTGAAGCGGCAAAGCCTCGGTAACAGCGTTAACATCTATCCGAACCGACAAGGGCGCGTACCTGCAGGGCTAGACTACCCTGCAAGTATAGCGCGCTACCCGGTGCGGGTCAGCCATTCAGGCGTTCCAGCATGGATTGCGCAAACTCCAGCATGCTGGATTTCTGTTTTGGATGTGCGCTCAACGTGTCCAGCAATGCGGAAGGATCAAGCAGATCGGATTGGTTGCGCTGCAGATCGCCCAGAGCCTGAGCGTATTGTTTGATCGGCATGATCCAGTCTGCCGCACCTCTGCCCTGGTCACCTGATGCCATGGCACTGTATTCTGCAACAGCCACTGTCTTCTGCGTCATGTTGAGACTCATCGATACCAGCGTACTTCCGTCGACATCAAGTCGCTCTGCTTTATCGAAGGCCGCTTCATAATTGCCGCTGTAGAATTTGTCGGCCACCTTGCCCACGTCCTTCAACAGGGCTTCAATCGCAGCCGTTTCTTCATCGTTCAGGTCGCCATCCACCGTGAAAGTGAACTGCTCACCCTGTTCATCAAGCCACTGGGCTGCCAATTGCTGTCCGTTTTCATTCTGGTTCTTGACCAGTTCCAGCGCCTGCGAGTCCCGCCGCGCCGCGTTGATGGTTACTACATCCCCTTCCGCAGTGGTTACGGAGAAGGAAAAACTGTTCTGTTGAGTCTGACTGGCCGCTATGCGACTGCTTTGCACATTGGACGCCGCCTGATTGCTGACCAGATCAGCCAGCCCCTGGGAGAAGTCATCAAGTCGGGTGCGAATGCCCTCACGGGCCTCACCGATGACGGTACCCAGTTCATCCGACATCAGACCCAGGCCCTTGATGATGTCCTGTGCGTCACTGAACCCTTTATCGATACCCTTCTGCGCAGCCTCCATCATGGACTGCAGCTCGGCCTCACTGGCACCCTGAGATGCCGCCCGCTGCATGGCGCGCTCGAGCACACTGCTGACATTATCGACCACAGCCTGTGGGTCAAAGTTTTTCAGCACCTGCTCCGGGGAATCGTACTTCGACTGTACACTGCTGCCGAGCGAAACCCGGTCTGCACTGCCTTTGCCTTCAGCCCGGTTCTGACCAGGCGCCGCTTCCCGACCTTTACCGGGTTCCGGTGAACCCTTTGCTACCTCGGGCAGCCCGCTGCCCTTGGGACCGAGTCCGGGGACACTTGCCCCCGGATTCATTGAATTGATACCCATCATGTCATTGCGCTCCGCTAATGTTCTCCTCATGCGGGTTAACGGCGGTCGCAGCAGATTCTTTAATGTTGTTTCCGGTTTTCGCACAGTGTTTTTGTTACAAACTGTTTGCCGGATAGCGGGAAATAAATTCATAACTGTATGTAGATAACCGGACACAACTGCTAACATGCCGCTTAAAATATTGTGACAACCCGTGTGCCTGCTGCCGGCAGGTGCGGACACTATTCATCAGCAGACAGAGAGTGCTATGGCCCGATTGGATTCACTGGTCATTTTTACGACCGTTGTCAAAGCCAATAATTTCACCAATGCGGCTCATTCCCTGGGGCTGACCCCTTCCGCGGTTAGCAAGCAGATCAGCCTGCTTGAAGACCGACTGGGTGTTCGCCTGCTCAATCGTACGACCCGCAGTGTCAGCCCGACAGAAGCTGGCCAGCTCTTTTTCAATCGATGCAATCGGATTCTGGAAGATCTGGAAGAAGCCGAGCACATGGTCAAGGATCTGGATACCAGCCCCAAGGGAACGCTGAAGATAACGGCCACTCCGACCTTCGGGCGTGCAATGCTGATGAAGATATTCAGTGAATTCTTGCACGAATATCCTGAGGTGAATTTTGATCTGATACTGGCCGACAAGAGCCTTGACCTCGTTCGTGAAGGCATCGACCTGTCCATTCATCTGGGCTCGCTGCAGGACAGCAGACTGGTCGCCCGCCCGGTAGCCAAGCAGAATGTGATCATGGTGGCTACCCGGCGCTACATCGAGCGACATGGTCAGCCGGCAACACTCGAGGAGCTGAACCATCATCACATGCTGATGGTCTCGGGCATCGACTATGCCGAACCACGCTGGATCAAGCGTTTCATCAAGGAGGCCAACCTGCAGGACAAGGAACGCCGCTTTACCGTGAATGATCTGGATACCATGTGTGAAGCCTGTCTGCATGATATGGGCGTTGCTGCCCTGCCCATCTACATGGTCCAGAAGGAACTCGACAACGGCACCCTGATCCATGTACTGCCGGATGTGGTCTTTCCCAAGCGGACCATCCACATCGTCTATCCGGAGAATCGTTATCTGTCCGCCAAAAGCCGCGCTTTCATAGATTTCATGGCCGACTATTTCGAGAAGAATGCGCTTCGCTGATTATTGAAAAACCGGGCAATAAAAAACCCGCCGAGCCGAGCTCGAGCGGGTTTTTTATTTCGCCAGGAGCGGAAGACTTGCTAGCGACGCAGGAAGGTGTGCACCCGATTGTCACGAATCAGACGATCCACACTGCTGTTGAGGGCCTCTTCGAGGAACATCTTGTTGTCTTCTGCAGATGGCCGGGTCACACGGGTCTGGTTGCTGGCCGAGCGATAACTGCGCTCCAGATTGCCGCGGGAATCCGAAATGCGCAAAGCCAGTTCGGCAACTACTTGCACTTCAGAGCTCATGGTTCCGGATTCGCGCGCGTAGCGCAGCTCTGACAACTGAACCGCCATGGTGAAGTCGGCACCTGACTCGGATACCGTATAGCCCGCATCCTCGAGTTTACCGCGCAACAGTGCGCGGAGATCTGCCGCAATATCATTGCTGGCGGTCAGGGTTGCCGACTCATCGTAGGTGCCGCCCAGAGTTCCGAAAGCAGATTCCGAGCGGGTATCCGTAACGCTCAGGTTGACGACAATACCGCTGCGGTCAGCCGAGGGAAATGTTTCATCTGACGCCGGATCAATGGCCACTTGCTGGGGCGAAATGGCACAAGCCGCCAGTAGGACCAGGGTGGCCAGCGAAGGCAGTATGCGTTGCAGGAACATTTATCGTTCTCCCGATAATCAAATCATGCTTCCTGCTTGCGCAGGAAGACCCATTCATCCGCTGTTGAGGATGATTCGTCGTAAGTGTAGCCACCGAAATCGAACCGTTTCAAATTTTCCACCGATTCAATTTTGTGTTCAGCCATATACCGCACCATCATGCCACGTGCCTTCTTGGCGAAAAAGCTGATTATCTTGTAGCGCCCGTTTTTCCAGTCCTTGAACACCGGTGTGACCACGGACACGTCTTTCAGATGTGGCTTGAGACTGCGGAAATATTCTTCTGAAGCGAGGTTGACGACTGTGCTGTCCCGGTGCCCTGCAGCAGCCTGCTGCACGTGCTCTGCCAAGCGGGCACCCCAGAACTGATAGAGATCATCGCCCTTTCCGGTTGTCACCTTTTTGCCCATTTCAAGCCTGTAAGGCAGCATTTCGTCGGTTGGCCGCAATACACCATACAAGCCGGACAGGATACGCAAATGGTCTTCCAGGTAGGCTATGGACTCCCGGTCCAGATTGTAGGCGTCGAGGCCAGCGTAGACATCGCCCTTGAAAGCGAACAGCGCAGCCCGTGCCTCACCTTCCGGAAACGGCCATTGCCAGTGGCTGAAACGTTCGGCATTCTGCACAGCCAGTTTCTCCGAAATACCCATCAGGGCCTGCAGATCGGAGGGGCTGTAGCGGCGCATGGTGTCGACCAGTTCAGCCGCAGCCTCCGGGAACAGCGGCTCTGAAAGTTTTACAGCAGGGGGTGTTGTCTCGTAGTCCAGCGTTTTGGCCGGAGAAATAACAGCAAGCATGAATACTCCTGAAAAAGACCGTCCTGAGAAGTTAAGCTATTATCGGGGCAAATCAAAACACCACAAGGGGCAGCCGAATGAAACATCATGTCCATCGCTATTTCGTACCGGACAGTTTGCAGAACTACAATCACCTGGTGGTGGCGGGTGATAAGGCCGCATCCATTGACCCGTTCAACTGGGACCTGGCCCTTGCCGAAGCAGAACGTCTGGGGGTTACCCTGACCGAAATCTGGTTGACGCATGGCCACGGCGACCATGTTGCGGGGGTGCCGAAGCACTTTGCCGGACCTGTGCGGGGGCATCCCGATACGGCCAGCAGGGTTAACCTGACCGATCCGCTCACCGGTGGCGAAAAACTGGCATTCAACGGCTGCCCCGTCGAAGTGCTCGCCACGCCGGGACATACCTTTGATCACCTGTGCTTTTTCCTGCCACGGATTCCCGCCCTGATCGCTGGCGACACCCTGTTCAATGCCGGTGTCGGCAATACCCGCAGCGGTGATACCGACACCCTGTTCTGCAGCATCCAGGCATTGCGCCAACTGCCGGGCGATACGCACCTGTACAACGGTCATGACTACATGCCAACCAATGTACGCTTTACCGAATCCATCATCGGGGAAACCGCGACGACTCAAGCCTGGGCAGAAGCCTGCACCACGACAGACGAGTCCACCCGACCCGTCACCACACTGGCCCAGGAAGCGGAGCTGAATCTGTTTCTGCGCACTGATGATGCGAATCTGATCAAGGCCCTTGAGTTGCCCGATGATGCGCCAGAGCAGCAGGTGTTCCGAAAATTGCGTGAACGACGGGATCAATGGTGAGCGGATCTCAACTGGCTGCCCGGTGACTCCTGTATTAAAGTTGTATCATCGATACCCGATAACAAAAAAATAACAGCGTTACATGACAGAGTGGTTGCGACCACTCGAAATCCAGGGATGGTCATTCAGTTCAGTGCCTCTGGCAGGGCAACCTGGCTGTGCTCGCCGGACGGCGAACCTGTAGCGCAATAACGCTAATTGGCCGCAAGGTAGTCCAGTGATGAAGATGACTGTTGTTCAACGCACAGGGCTTGGCTTCCTGTTGATTCTGTCCCTGATGACCGTGATTGCGGGCGCCGCTCTGCAAACCCAGCAGGCGACTGAACGCAGCATGGCCGAGATGGCCGATGAGGTGCTGCCCCTGCTGCAATCCGGCTACAGCCTGCTGATCAGCGCCCAGAATACCAACAAAGCCATCTCCCAGCATGCGGCAGAGACCAGCTCCGACACTCTGGATTCTTACGAATCGGAGTTCGAACTTGAGGTGCAGCGCTATCAGGCCCTGCTGGCAGAGGTCGAAAGTCAGCTTTCGGATATGCCTGAACTGCTCGCAACGCTGCAGGATGCTGACCGCTTTGTGCAGGAAATGATCGCTGACGGCGCCGAGCACCTGAGTGTGCATCGCGACATACTCGAGGCGCGCAGCATGTATCAGGAGGAGGTTCAGGGAGAGGCCTCCCGTTGGCTGCAGTTCCCCAATGACATGCAGATTGTGGATCGAGTTATCGAGGTGCTTGGGCAGCAGCAGGACCCGATGGCCAGCCTGATTGGTGGTGACACGAATTACGTCCGCGAGCGCCTCGACAGGATTCGCACCGATATGTCACGACTGGCCCTCGAAGATGATGTGGCAGAAGTGGAACGAATGACCGAACGCTTGCAGCGCGATGTCGCCAACAGTCAGGAACGTATCGAGCGGCTGCAGGAGAACAACCAGATCATTCACCAGCGACTGTCACCCTACGTGGGTGTCCTGGAGCGTGCCGTCAATGCCTCTGATGGCACGCTCGCGTTGCAGTTGAACCTGCTGCGCCTGGAAAATCGAAGCCGGGAACTGCTCAACCGCATCGCCAATGACATCAACGACGGTGTCGAGGGCCTGCAGATCATGACCGACTCGGTGGCCAGTCAGTCTGATCGGCTGCAGGCTGAAATGCAGACACGCAGCCAGACAGCGTCCATGACCATCATCGCCGTCTATGTGGTGTCACTGGGCTTGGCCATTCTGATTGTCATGGGGCTGATCCGCAGTATTCGCAGGCCGCTGAACCGGATCGTCAGGGCGCTGGATAATGTATCTGAAGGCGACCTGACCCAGGTTATCCACCTCCAGGGCCGGGATGAGTTTTCGGCCATTGCTGACGGCATCAACCACCTCACCCGACGGCTGGGAGAAATACTGCATAACATTGCCGATACGTCTTCCCGTGTATCCGGAGTCACCGAGCAGGTGACCGCGACTACCGAAAGCAACCGGGAACGACTTCGAGCACAGAAAGATCAGACCGACACGGTCGCCACCGCCGTCACCGAAATGGAGTCAGCCGCGACCGAAGTGGCCGCCAGTGCAGACCATACACTGGAGGAAGTGGGCAAGGTCCATGAGGAAGCGATCGGCGGGCAAAACAACATGGCGTCCAGTATTGAGGCGATCAAGGCACTGGAAAGCGACCTTGAACGGGCCAGTAAGGTCATCAATGAACTCAACCGGGAATCCGACAATATCGGCAGTATTCTCAGTGTTATCAAGGGCATCGCCGAGCAGACCAATCTGCTGGCGCTGAATGCTGCGATCGAGGCGGCCCGTGCCGGGGAACAGGGTCGCGGCTTCGCTGTGGTGGCTGATGAGGTGCGGGATCTCGCCAGCAAGACCCAGAAATCTACCGAAGAAATCTATGGCATGATCGACGCCCTGCAAAGCCGCTCCCAGGAGGCGGTCAAGATCACCGAGGCAAGCCGCCAGCAATCGCAGTCGGTGGTCAGCAAGTCGGAAGATACGCGCCAGTCCATCGAGGCCATTCTCGCGGCACTGAGTCGCATAAACGACATGACCAGTCAGATTGCCACGGCCGCTGCCGAGCAGAAAAAGGTCGCCGGAGACGTATCGGCCAACACCATCCTGATTGCGGACATGGCTGATGAAGTGGTCAGCAATGCCTCGCGCAACTCGGAAGCCTTCCAAACGCTGGCGGAACTGACACGCGAACAGGAAACTCTGGTGGCGCAATTCCGTTTTGAAGCCCCGGATGCTGACTACCCGGAGCCGGTTGAAGACGCTGAAACCGAGCCCTTCCCCGATGAAGACGGTGAAGAGCTCGACGTTTCAGACAATGAAGACGACAACGCAGAGGACGGCACAGACCACGAGCCTCAACAGCGCTGACTCAGGGACAGGGATTGGGGTGCGCCAGGTGGATCGCCTCAATGCCTGCCCGCACCTCATCGCTCAACTGCAACGAGGCCGAAGCAATATTGGCCTCCAGTTGCTCCAGTGACGTTGCCCCAATGATGTTGGCCGTTACAAAGGGCTGATCATTGACGAACGCCAGCGCCATTTGCGCGGGGTCCAGCCCATGCTCCTGCGCCAGTGCCACATACTCTGCGGAAGCCTTGTCAGCGATCGGTGAAGTATAGCGCTGAAACCGTTCAAACAGCGTCAGGCGGGCGCCCGAGGGCCGCTGTCCGTTGAGATATTTACCACTGAGCACACCGAAGGCCAGGGGTGAATAGGCCAGCAGGCCAGCCTGTTCACGGATCGACATTTCCGCCAGACCCACTTCATAGGACCGGTTCAGCAGATTGTAGGGGTTCTGAATCGATACGATACGCGGCCCCTCCCCCGCGGCGCTCAGGCGCAGGTATTCATGCACGCCCCAGGGGGTTTCATTCGACAGGCCAATATGACGGACCTTGCCGCTGCGCACCAGGTCAGCGAGTGCCGCCAGTGTTTCACTGATCGAGATGGTGTCCTCTTCCGGCTGATGCTGATAGCCCAGTTGACCAAAAAAATTGGTTTTGCGCTCCGGCCAGTGAATCTGATAGAGATCCACATAATCGGTTTGCAGACGCCTGAGGCTGGCATCCAGCGCCTCGCGCAGATGGGCCAGATTCAGACGCGGCCCCTCTCTCAGATAGGGAAAGCTGGCAGATCGCCCTGTGACCTTGGTTGCCAATACCACCTTGTCACGCTGTCCTCTGCCATGCAGCCAGGAGCCCAGATACTGCTCCGTTCTACCCTGCGTCTCTTCCCGCGGCGGTACCGGATACATTTCAGCCGCATCAATGAAGTTGACCCCCTGGTCCAGGGCACAATCGAGTTGCTGGTGGGCTTCAGCTTCGGAGTTCTGTTCTCCCCAGGTCATGGTGCCGAGGCAGATTTTTGATACGCTGATGTCAGTATTGCCCAGTGTTCTGTATTCCATACCTACTCCGGTCTCGTATTGAAATGGTACTATAATGCAGCCATTGGCCTGATAACAGGAACTGCCAGACCCCTATGTCGAGAAAAAAGAAAACACGACGCCTGAAAGATCGCCTCAGCGTCAAAACCGGCTCCAAGAAGAATTTCCTCAAGGACGGTCAGAAGGGCCAGATTCCCTCCAAGAATCGACTGGCCAAACACTCGCGTCAGAAGTCGGCTTACGAGAAACACCTGGCCGGCGAAAGCGGCAAGGAAAAAGCGGAAGAAGTCACCGAGATTGTCGAAGAGCCTGAAGAGGGAGACGATAAGGAAGAATGACCACCTTGGATTGGCGCCAGGCCGGACGCGATTACTTCACTCTGGACACACGCAGTCGTTTGCCGCTGCCGGATGCCCTGCGCGGGCTGGCCATCGTGTTGATGGCCATATTCCACGGTTGGTATGACCTGTCGGTGTTCGGCTTTGTGGAGATGGATTTTGACGACCCGTTTGTGCGCGGTTTTCGCGGCATCATCGTGGGTCTGTTTTGCCTGATGGCCGGTGCCAGTCTGTACTGGACCCACCAGCGAGGCATTCGCTGGCAATCGCTTAAAAAGCGCCAGGGACAGCTCATTGCCAGTGCCGCCCTGCTCTCCGTTTTCAGCCTGCTCGCCTACCCGGAAGCCTGGATCTATTTCGGTATACTGCACTTTTTTGTCATTGCGCTGCTGATCTCGCTGCCCATGGTCCGGATGCCGGTGGTGGCCGGGGTTCTGGGCGCCACTCTGGTTCTTGCGGAACGTCTGGGCCTGCCCTGGACCGACCCCTGGCTGCACGATTATCTGCACCCGATTCTCGGCCTGCCCGACGGCACCATCGACAGGATGTACCTGCTGCCCTGGCTGGGTGTGGTCTGGGTGGGCATCTGGCTGGCCCGGCAGCCCATCATGGCCATTTCGTTCAGCAATTCTCTAAACCGAAGCACCCACTGGCTGCGCTGGATGGGTCAGCGGCCACTGAGCCTCTACCTGATCCACCAGCCTATCCTGTTCGGACTGGCCGCTCTGCTCTGGCTGGCCTTCGGCTGACTACTGACTGCCCTGCAGCGTCTTGGACACCACCTCGTAGACGCCATCCGACAGACCCTCGTGGCTCAGGATGCGCTCGAGGTCTGCCTGCATGGCTTCCTGTACTGGTTTGGTATAGCGTCGCCACTGGGTAAATGGCGTGCACAGGCGGGCCGCAATTTGTGGGTTCTTGCTGTCCAGACGCAGTATGGTCTCGGCCAGAAAGCGATACCCGCCAAAATCGGCGGCATGAAACCCGGCTGAATTGTGTGTGCAGAATACCGAGACCACGCTGCGTATCCGATTGGGGTTCTGCCAACTGAAAGCAGGGTGTTCACAAAGCGCTTCGATATCAGCAACCGTAACGTCGGCCGCATTGGCCTGCAAGGCGAGCCACTGCTCGGTCACCTGAGCGTCTGACTGCCAGCGCTTGTAGAAAGTCTCCATGGCCGACTGCCAGGCTTCATTGGGCACTTGCGACCAGGCTTGCAAGGCCCCGTGCTGTTCTGTCATGTTGTCGGCATTTTCCCAGAGCTGAGCCGCTTCACGCCACCCTTCTCCATCGAGCACCAGATACTGCAAGGCACACAGATGCAGCGCTCTGCAGCCCGCCTGGATGTGATCAAAGCGATAGGCTTCGGTGGCGCGGGTTTCGGTAAAGAGGCTTTGCCAGTGCGGTGACAGTTCATGCGCCAGATGCCGTTTGAGGTCTCCATGGGCACTGTCCAGCGCCAGTGGATCAACGGGCGTGTACTGCTCTGCGAGATAAGCCTGAGCAGGCAACTTCAGGAGGCGGGCCTTGACCGCCGGGTCGAGCAGATTGTCCTGCAGCACCGAGCGGAACGCCTTCAGCAACAGGTTGCGCAGCTTGTCCGCGTTGTCCTGCTGCTGAACGTCTGCCAGCAGCGTGCGCGTGGCCAGCGCCTGCATGGCACTCCAGCGGTTGAAGCTGTTGTCATCGGCGACAATCAGCAGTTGCAGCTCGTCTTCCGAATAGGGGTATTCGCAAACCACGGGCGCGGAGAAGTCACGCAACAGAGATGGCACCGCCGCTTCGCTGACGCCGCTCAGCAGTAGAGTATCTTCCTCTTCACGCAGGCTAAAAACACCTGTTTCAGCATCGAAACCAGAGTGATCAGTGCTGAAACTCAAGGCGCTGCGGCTCTCCCTGCCGATCAGCCCCAAGCGAATGGGGATGTGGAAAGGCGCCTTCTGATCCTGTCCCGGAGTCGCCGGGCAGGATTGCGCAAAACGCAGCGTCAATAGCTGCCCCGAGGGATCATATTCGGAGGTGACATCAACTCTGGGTGTTCCGGCCTGCTCGTACCAGCGCTTGAACTGGGTCAGATCGATACCGGACTTTTCTTCCATGCAGGTCACAAAATCTTCCACGGTGACGGCCTGTCCGTCGAAACGGGAAAAGTACAGGTCACTGGCAGCACGAAAACGCTCCGGGCCGAGCAAGGTGTGCAGCATGCGCACGACTTCCGCCCCTTTCTCGTAGACGGTCAGGGTGTAGAAGTTGTTGATCTCGATATACCGGTCCGGGCGCACCGGATGCGCCATTGGGCCGGCGTCTTCGGCAAACTGGCGGGCCCGCAACTGGGTGACATCGTCCACGCGCTTGACTGCCCGGGAATGCATGTCGGCGGTAAACTCGCAGTCGCGGAACACGGTAAAGCCTTCCTTGAGGCTCAATTGAAACCAGTCTCGGCAGGTGACCCGATTGCCACTCCAGTTGTGAAAGTACTCGTGGGCCACGATGGCTTCAATCAGTTCAAAGCCGGCATCCGTCGTACTGCTCTCGTCGGCCAGTACACAGGCCGAATTGAAAATATTGAGGCCCTTGTTTTCCATGGCCCCCATATTGAAATGATCCACGGCGACAATCATGAACAGGTCGAGATCGTATTCGCGTCCATAAACCTGTTCATCCCAGCGCATGGATCGTTTCAGCGCCTCCAGGGCAAACCTTGTCTTGTGTGTGTTGTGTGCCTCGGTGAACAACTGCAGCGTCACGTCCCGACCGGACTGGGTGGTAAATTTATCCTCGGTACAGGCCAGATCACCCGCCACCAGGGCAAACAGATAGCTGGGTTTGGGAAAGGGATCATGCCATTCTGCAAAGTGGCGGCCCTCTTCCAGCGGCCCCTTGGCAACCGGATTACCATTGGACAGCAGGCACGGATAGTCTTCCGGCGCTTCGATACGGGTAGTAAACACGGATAGCACATCCGGGCGGTCCGGATAAGGGGTGATCCGTCGAAACCCTTCTGCCTCACATTGGGTGCAATACATCCCACCCGATCGGTAAAGCCCTTCGAGCGATGTGTTGTTGTTCGGGTCGATACGGACCCGCGTTCGTACCTCGAAACTGGGCTCGCCGATAGCGGGCAGGATGAGGTCTTCGTTTTCTCTGACGGGATCCACAACCGCAGCACCATCTATCTCCAGTGATTCCAGGGTCATGGGTTCGCCGGCATTGAGAATCAGCGCGCCGTGGCTTCCCAGTTCGGGATTCGGCCGCATCTGAAGTCGAGCCTCTACAATCGTGTAGTCGGCATGGATCTGCACAGTCAGGTGCGTTTCATCAACCAGATAGGCAGGTGGCGTATAGTCCTCGAGATAAACGGTTTGATGAGCCTCGTCGGTACGCATGATTCAGTGTGGGGCCTCTGTCTGTTCGATGATGACTTCGTAGCCGGTATGGCGCCGGATATTGATAACGCCAGTATCCAGAATAAGATACTGACCCTTGATGCCTTGCAGCACCCCTTCAACCTGGGTGGTTTTGTCGAAAGTGCAGGATTTTAGAGTGGTCGGGAAGGTGAGCACAGGATAGGTAACCGTATAAACTTCAGCCTGTTGAATCAGCTGAATCGCCTGCACTCCGTATTGGTTTTGCAGATCCTGCAATTCCTGTCGGCATTTTGCAAACAAATTGTCGCGGCAAGCCGCCAGATCAATCGACTCTGCCTTGCCTTTCAGCATCTGCCGCCAGTTGGTCTTGTCCGAGACATGCTGAGCCAGCAACACTTCCAGCAGACCCGCCAGGTATCGTGATCGCACCCTGGCAACCGGTAGTGCCTCTTCGGCGCCCTGGTCCAGCCAGCGGACAGGAATCTGCGTGCCCCGGGTAATGCCCACCTTGACCTGACCAGTATTGGCCAGATACACAAAATGGGTCTGGAAACAGTGCCGCTCACCCCACTCCGGCTCGCGACAGGTACCCTGCTCGAAATGGCACTTCTCGGGGCTCATGATGCAGCTGTCAGCCTGCGCCAGGCTCATGAAGTGCTCGTAGCAGAACCCCTGAAAGCTCTTCCGGGTTTCTGTGCCGCAATGCTGACAGAAGATCTTGCCGGTATGCTGCAGGCGCACAGGCTTGCCCAGCAATGGCGACAGTGCCACGGACTGGTCACCGGCCTGCAGCCAATAGTCCACACCAGCCTCTGTTGGCCGAGCACGCATCTTGCTCAGTGGCCCCTGCAGCACAGTATGCCAGTCATGCTGACTGAACAGATCAGTGGTCATGTCGTGTCACCGCCGGGATTCTCGAAGCTGAATCGGACTCACTGGAGCCGCAACCGGATCGGTCTATGTGGCCGGTTCTCTGCTCGGGCGGCAGATGCACCGCTTCCCAGGTCAGAACCGCTTCCATGGTGGTTTTCTTCTGGTCGGCGGTGAGTTCCCGGCCATCAGGCCAACGGCCCAGAGCCAGAGCTTCACGCATGCGATCAATCACATCGCGCGGCAGTTGCGCCGCTGTTTCATCAAAGGACGCCATGTCTTCTGTTTACTCCTCATCCTGGCCCAGCCGAGATCCCCAGCCCAGCTTGGTACGGCATATTTCGAAATAGTTGTGCTGCCGGGGATGCAGCAGGTGAAGTCTGTGTTCATGCTTGCAGATATGCAAACGGTCTCCCGGGCAGGTGGGCATATGGGTCTGCGCGTCACAGGACAGATGCGGGGGCTCCTGGTTGTCAGAGCCCAGCTCTATCCTGATCAGGCTGTTGCCATCCACCAGCAATGGGCGACTGCTGAGGCTGTGCGGAAACATGGGAACCAGTGAAATGGCATCCAGCCCCGGCTGCATGATGGGGCCACCCGCCGACAGCGCATACGCCGTCGAGCCGGTGGGTGTGGAGACAATCAAACCGTCCGAACGCTGGCGATACACAAACTGATTGTCGACATACAGATCGAATTCGATCATCCGTATCGCTTCACCCGGGTGCAGCACCACATCATTGAGCGCCGTGGCCGAACGCACCGTCTCGCCATTGCGTTCCAGGCGGGCCTGTAGCAGAAACCGATGCTCTAGCAAGTAGTCTCCCGCCAGCACCGCGCCGACCTGCGCCTCCAGATCACCGGGCATGATGTCGGTCAGAAAGCCCAGCCGCCCGCGGTTGATGCCCAGAACCGGCTTTTCGTATTGCGCCATGTCGCGGGCTGCTGCCAACAGGGTGCCGTCACCGCCGACCACAACAACAAGATCTGCCCAGCGACCCAACTGTACCTTGTCGGCAAACACCGGTTGAGGGTCATTGCCCGGCCCTGCGCTGTCCCGGCCGATGTCATTCAGCATAGGCGCCAGAGACGCCTCAAACTTGCACTCCAGCCCCTGCTCGAACAACCAGTGATGCAGTCGGTGCAGCGTCGCACGCACATTGTCGCTACCCTGACGACCCAGTACCGCTATTTTGTTAAATGCCCTGTCGGTCAATACAATGCTCCTCAGACACTGGGCGATAAGGGCTCAAGCATAGCAGAATGAGCGAAGCCACCGATAGACTGCACCCTATACTGCGCGACCTCTGGTGGGCAGTGACCAGCCCGTGTCCGCTCATCCCGGATCGCCCCGAACTGATGCACTGGCCTGACGATCGGGAAGCGCTGTACGCCTGGCTGACCACACCCCAGGTCGCCACCCGGCTGATTGCGCGGTTGCAGCCGATGCGTCACCGTCGACTGGGGCAGTATTTCGAGGCGCTTTGGCTGTCCTGGTTGGCCGAGCATCCGCACTGGACAGTCGGCCTGTCCCATTTTCCGGTACGCCAGCAGGGCCGCACTCTGGGCGAGATCGATGTAATTGTCAGAAACCAGGACTCTGCTGACTGGCTTCACCTTGAACTCGCGGTCAAATTCTATCTGCGCATCAACCTGCCGGGGGTACCTTCCGACGCCCACTGGTTGGGCCCCGGACTGCAAGACAGCCTGCAGCGCAAATTCCGGCACATGACGAACCGACAATTACCACTCGGCCGCCATGAGCTGGTCAGTGCTGAGCTCGGCCAGGCCGTTGCACGGCACAGAATACTGTTGCGGGGGCGCTTTTTTGAGCCGCTCCCGACAGACACTGAGCAGATCCGAGGCTCACCTGTCAGCGACCAGCAAGCGCACTGGTGCACGTTGAGTGCCTGCCGGGCACTTCCCGAGCGCACTCGGTTCCTGACACTGCAGCGCAGCCAGTGGCTGACCGGACCCTCAGCGCTCCAATGGACCCACAGAGACCATTGGTGCAGCGCACATGCAGATCTGCAGCGCCCGGTTCAGGTCTGGGTGGACTATCCGGACAGCGGCGTGCCATGCTGGATGTTCGTGGTGCCGGATGAATGGCCCGAGTGGGCGAGTACCGCATTGGCGGATACCACCGAATCAACTGAAACTGAGGGGCAGTGATGGCGGACACCCAGCTACTGGATCGCCTCGAGGTCGCGGTACGACAGCATCGTTCCGGTATCAGCGAATATGCGCTGATGCAGTGGCTGGACCAGGATGAGCAGGCGCCTTTCAGCAAACCCGACATGCTCAACAGTTGGCAGCTGTTTCGCAGCCATTTCTGGCTGTTCCATCATCTGTATCTGCTGCGCCTGTATCTGGCCAACGAGCATGAAACACTGGACATAGTCGCTACCCGCATATTCCTGTACCAAACGGATGCCGGCAACAGCGGAGGCAGAACACTGGCGCGAACTGACCCCATGCAGAGTTACTACCTGGACCTGGATAATCTCGAGCGGGAAACGCCGGACAGCCTGCAGGAGAAGTTGAACGCCTTCTGGCTGCGTCTGCAGGATCCAGAGAAGGTTGCGGCTGACTGGGCTCTGTTTGAGCTGCAGCCGCCGGTCAGCAAAGACCGCTTGCGCAATCGTTATCGACAACTCTGTCAACGTCACCACCCCGACCGGGGTGGCGACGCCAGACAGTTTCAGCGCATTCAGGCGGCGTATGCTCGCCTCAAAGGCACCTGATCAATCGGCCTTCTGCTCTTCAGCGAGATACAGCCAGGTTTCCAGCACCGAATCAGGATTGAGCGACACACTGTCGATACCCTGCTCCATCAGCCAGCGGGCCAGATCAGGATGGTCTGAGGGCCCCTGTCCACAGATGCCGACATATTTTCCGGCCTCCTTGCAGGCACCAATAGCCATGGCCAGCAGTTTTTTCACCGCCGGGTTGCGCTCGTCGAACAGGTGTGCAACCAGACCAGAGTCACGATCCAGACCCAGAGTCAACTGTGTCAGGTCATTGGACCCGATGGAAAATCCATCGAAGTACTGCAGGAACTCTTCTGCCAGCAGCGCATTGGACGGCAGCTCACACATCATGATGACACGAAGACCCTGATCACCTCGCCGCAGGCCGTTCTCTGCCAGCAGGTCAATAACCCCCGAGGCTTCCTCCGGCGTGCGCACAAAGGGAATCATGATTTCGACATTGGTGAGCTTCATCTCTTCCCGAACCCGTTTCAGGGCCCGGCACTCCAGTTCGAAACAACTTTTAAAGCTGTCTGCCACGTAACGTGAAGCGCCCCGGAAACCCAGCATCGGATTTTCTTCATCCGGTTCATAGGCAGCGCCGCCAAGCAGGTGGGCATATTCGTTGGACTTGAAGTCCGACATGCGCACGATCACCTTTTTCGGGAAGAAGGCCGCCGCCAGCGTGGCGACACCCTCGGTCAGCTTGTCGACAAAAAAGTCGACCGGTGAGGCGTAACCTGCGATGCGCTCGCGAATCTGCTGCTGCAACTCAGCCGGTTGCTGGTCAAACTCCAGCAGCGCCTTGGGGTGCACACCGATCATCCGGTTGATGATGAATTCCAGGCGCGCCAGGCCGACACCGGCATTGGGCAGAAACTGGAAATCGAAAGCCCGGTCCGGATTGCCCACATTCATCATGATGTCAAAGGGCAATGACGGCAGATGCTCGAGGTTGTCGCTCTTGTGTTCAAACTTGAGCAAGCCGGTGTATATCTTGCCGGTGTCGCCTTCGGCACAACTGGCAGTTACTTCCTGGCCGCTCTGCAGCTTGGCCGTCACATCGCCACAACCCACAATGGCCGGAATGCCCAGCTCACGGGCAATGATGGCCGCATGACAGGTACGACCGCCGCGATTGGTAATGATGGCGGCCGCGCGCTTCATGACGGGCTCCCAGTCGGGGTCCGTCATGTCGGTGACCAGCACATCGCCCTTGCGCACTTCATGCATGTCTTCGAGTCCGGCAACAACGCGGACCACGCCGGCACCGATCCGGTGACCAATGGCCCGGCCCTCTGCCAGTACTTCACTGTGTTCCTGCAGGCGATAGCTTTCCACCGAGGCCGCCGTGTCCTGCTGGCTTTTCACTGTTTCCGGGCGAGCCTGAACGATGTAGAGCTGCTGGTCATCGCCATCTTTGGCCCACTCGATATCCATCGGGCGGCCGTAGTGTTTCTCGATGGTGATGGCAATACGTGCGAGCTCCTCTGCCTCGGCATCGGTGATACAGAACCGCTGCTGATCTTCAGGAGACACATCAACGGTCGCCACGGCGTTACCGGCACTGCCCTCGCCCGTACAGACCATCTTGATCGCTTTGGAGCCCAGATTGCGCCGCAGAACCGCAGGCACGCCCTGCCTGACCGTCGGCTTGTACACATAGAATTCATCCGGGTTGACCGCACCCTGCACCACGGTTTCGCCCAGGCCGTAAGCGGCCGTAATGAACACCGCCTGATTGAATCCAGACTCGGTATCCAGCGTAAACATCACCCCTGAGGCGCCGGTTTCGCTGCGCACCATTCGCTGGATGCCGGCAGACAGGGCCACCACGTCGTGGGCAAAGCCCTTGTGTACACGATAGGAGATGGCCCTGTCGTTATACAGTGAGGCGAACACTTCCTTGATGGCTTGCTTGATATTGGCAAGGCCCTGAATGTTGAGAAAAGTTTCCTGCTGGCCGGCAAATGACGCATCGGGCAGGTCTTCCGCCGTGGCCGAGGAGCGCACTGCAACCGGGATAGAGGGGTCAGCGCCAGCCATCCGGGCAAAGGCGTCTTCAATCGCAGCGTCCAGCTCCGGATTGAAGTCAGCGTCCATGATCCACTTGCGAATGGTACCGCCGGTTTCGAGAAGCGCTCGGGTATCATCGACATCCAGAGCATCCAGCCGGGCATTGATACGATCAGCCAGACCGTCATGACGCAGGAAATCGCGATAGGCTTCTGCCGTGGTGGCAAACCCGCCCGGCACACGAACACCGGCATCACTCAGTTGATGAATCATTTCACCCAGCGACGCATTTTTGCCACCCACCTGGTCGACATCCGTCATGCGAGCCTGTTCAAGGGGGATGATATATCTATGTTGCAAGGTAGTGTCTCCGTTGTGAGGTCGATTGAGTAGCCCGGTTTCATAACCGGGTCGCTGCATGCTTCATACATGTCTGATTATGGTTTTGCGGGTCCGCCTTTGGGCTTCGCCTTCCATGACGCTGCAGGACTGCCAACGAACTACACCACCCGACCCTGCCTGTTGCGGAAAATGGAAAGTCGGACTTTCACAGGCCCTGCAGAGCAGATGATAAAGGACGCAGCGCAAAAAATACATTGACTCAGCGCAGTTGTATGAAAATATAGGCAGCAAATTCGCAACCTGTCAGAACTTCATGCGCCGAACTGCTTTTTTTCTTTCCGATGGCACAGGGATCACTGCCGAAACACTGGGTAACAGTCTGCTGACCCAGTTCGAAGGCATTACCATCGAACGAGTGACCATTCCCTATGTCGACAGCCCCGAAAAAGCCACCAGTGCGGTTACCCGCATCAATGATGCAACAAGTCGGGATGGAGCGCCCGCCATCGTGTTCGACACCATCGTCAAACAGGATATCCGCGATATCATCATGAGTTCCCGCGGGGTAATGTTTGATGTGTTTGATACCTTTCTGAAGCCACTGGAAGAGCAGTTCGGTATCAGTTCGTCGTATACGTCCGGCAAATGCCATTCCATCAATGAGTTCAGCACCTATCACAAGCGCATCGAGTCGGTCAATTTTGCCCTGGAGAATGACGACGGTGGACGCCAGCAGGACTACAGCAAGGCAGACATCATCCTGATCGGAGTGTCCCGTTGTGGCAAAACACCGACCTGTCTGTACATGGCATTGCAGTTCGGTGTGCGGGCTGCCAACTACCCCCTGACGCCCGAAGACCTGGCGCTTCCAGGCCTGCCTGACACTCTGATGGCCCATCGCGAGAAGCTTTACGGGCTAACCATTGATCCCTTTCAATTGGCTTCAATCCGCCATGAGCGGCGCAACAACAGCCGCTACGGTTCGTTGGATCAGTGCGAGTGGGAAGTGGACGAGGTGGAAAAACGGTTTCGCCAGAATGGCATCATGTGTATCAACACCACCCACTTTTCCATCGAGGAAATTGCCACCCGAATCATGGACGATGTTGGGCTGGCCCGCGGCGTCGCTTGAGCGTAGAATGCCGCCCCCGAATGCATGGCAGTTCCGGGAGCACAGCAGCGCATGTTCAATCGACCAGGACAGGTTTACCCAGAGACTTATCAGGCCCAACTGGCGGCCAAGGCCGAGCAGCTGCGAGCTGAATTCAGCCCTTTCTTCAAGGGCTCACCCACTGTCCATGCCTCACCGCCAACGCATTTTCGTATGCGCGCCGAGTTCCGCCTATGGCATGAAGGTGAGCGTTCCTTTTTTGCCATGTTTGACCCGGAAAACCCGAAAGTTCCCATTGAGGTCTCCGAGTTTCCGATAGGCTCGGAACGCATCAATGCTTTGATGCCCGCTTTGCTGGACGCCATTCACGATCATCCGGAATTGCGCTCCCGGCTGTTCCAGGTTGAATTCCTGACGACCCTGTCCGGCGAGGCTCTGGTTACCCTCATCTATCACCGCAAGCTGGACGAAAAGTGGGATCAACTGGCTCGGGAGCTTGAACAGGCGCTCGATATTGCGATCATCGGCCGCAGTCGAAAGCAGCGCTGCGTATTGAGCCGCGACCATGTCGATGAAGTTCTGACCGTTCAGGGCCAAGACTGGACTTTCCGCCAGATCGAAAACAGCTTCACCCAGCCCAATGCAGTGGTCTGCCAGCATATGCTCGAGTGGGCCTGCAGGCAGGCTGAAACCATTGGGGGTGGCGACCTGCTCGAACTCTACTGTGGTCTGGGCACCTTCACACTGCCTCTGTCACGGCACTTTCGACAGGTTCTGGCGACCGAAATATCCAAGGTATCCGTGCGTGCCGCGCAGCACAACAAGGCCGTCAATAACATAGACAACGTTACCATTGGACGGATGTCCGCCGAAGACTTCAGCCGCGGTTGGCAGACCGGCGAGGGACGGCGCATCAGCGAGTACAATCTTCCCGGGTACGATTTCTCCACGGTGTTTGTTGACCCACCACGGGCCGGGTTGGATCCGGATACAGTCGAACTGGTTCGACAGTTCGACCACATACTGTACATTTCCTGCAACCCGGAGACGTTGCGCGACAATGCTGCGGCGCTGGATTCATCCCACCGTCTGGTTTCACTCGCCCTGTTTGACCAGTTTCCCTACACCCGTCACCGGGAGGCTGGCGCCCTGCTCCAAAGGCGCTGAACAGGCAATGGGCAATCAGCGCCAAACGCATCTCGACCAACTGCGCGGCCTGGCTGTTCTGGGCATTTTCCCTGTCAATATTTTCCTCTTCGGCTGGCCCAAGACGGCCCTGTCCGACCCAATAGCCAGTGGCTTTTTGCTGTCCACTGCTGATGTCTTGGCCTGGAGCCTGATGCACCTGCTGTTTGAGCAGAAATTCATCAACCTGCTGGCCCTGATGTTCGGTGTCGGTATAGGCCTGTTCGCTCAGCGCCAGTCCGCCAGAGGGCATGACCCCGGGCCTCTTCATGTCAGACGCATGCTGACCCTGGCTTCTATCGGCCTGCTGCATGCCTACCTGATCTGGTGGGGAGACATCCTCTTTGTCTACTCACTGGCCGGACTGTTGGCCTGGACCGTGCGCACCCTTGGCCCTGGCGCGCTTATTCAAGCCGGGTTGGTGATCTACGCGGTACCTTCCCTATTGCTGGTGCTGTGGCAACTGGGTGGGCTCGCGCCAGATCTCGCGGACAACCTGAGTGCACCTTCTATGGAACAAATATTCGCCGAGATACAGCAGTATCGGGGTGGCTGGCGGGAACAGATGTCCCACAGGGCAGCGACCGCCCTGACGCTTCAGACCAGCACGATGATCTCGGCCACGCTTTGGCATGCCCTAGGACTGATCCTGGCCGGTATGGGACTGCAGCGCCTGCCGCAATTCCTGTCCGGTCAGTGGATTCATTCTGCGATTATCCGCTGGTACTTGCTGGGAGCCTTGATAACAGGGGCCCTGCTGATGACGGTATCACTCGGCATTCGGCTTGCCGGTGGTGACTTGCTGTGGGCTTTCCACAGCCAATACTGGGGCAGTCTGGGTATGAGTGTCGCCTATGGAGGTGGCCTGTTGCTCTGGTCACATCACCATGATGTATCCGGGATTGGCCGGCATCTGGCTGCAACCGGCAGATTGGCACTCAGTGTCTATATTCTGCAATCACTGATCGCCGCTCTGCTTTTCTATGGCAACGGTCTCGGTTTTTTCGGACAATTCAACGCGTTGCAACTGTTATTGTGTGCCGGCCTGACTATACTGCTGCTATTGTGGCTCTGCCCCTGCTGGGAGCGTCATTTGGGTGCCGGTCCGCTGGAGCGGTTGTGGCGCCGCATCGCCTATCCCTGACCATTATGCACGGCTGACTGGAATCCAATCCGAATGAAGTTGCCGCCTTTGCTGCCCATCTCGGTTGTAGCCATTCTGCTGCGGATATTCCGCTTCAGTTGGCGGGTACTGCGCAATTTTCTGAACAATCACGGCCTGCTGTTGGCGGGTGGGGTTGGCTACAATGTGCTCTTGTCGATAATACCCATGCTGGGTCTGATGGCTGTCATGATTACCCAGCTCTTGCCGGAGCGTGAACTGTTTGCAGTGCTGCGAACCCAAACACGTCATGTCGCCCCAGCTCACTCCGAGTTGATTCTGGATGCCGTCAGGGCATTCGTCGATGCCCGGGAACTGATCGGCATCTTCGGCTTCCTGTTGCTGATGTTTTTCAGCACCTTCGCCTTTCGCATGCTGGAAAGCGCGATTTCCGTCATTTTTGATGCACCGCGAGCCCAGCATCAGCGCAGAAGCTTCTGGGTATCCGTCGCCCTGCCCTATGCCTTCATCCTGCTGGCCGGAGCCGGTCTGATGGCACTGACCATGATGTTTACTCTGCTCAATACTCTGGCAGATCAGGTACAGACCTGGCTGAATGTGGAACTGCCGCTGGCCCAGGCAACGGACGGCTTCGTCAATCTAGTCAGTGCGGTGGGTATGGCACTGTTGTTCAGTGCCATCTACAAGGTGCTGCCGGAAATCAAGGTCGCCTGGCGACGGGCGTTGATTGGCGGAGTGGTTGCCGCCTTGCTCTGGGAGGCCGTGCGCATGACACTGGTCTTCTATTTCACCCAGATTTCATTTGTCAGCGTGATCTACGGCTCCGTGACCGCGCTGATTATCATCCTGCTCAGCCTTGAAATAGCTGCAGTCATTCTATTGCTGGGAGCTCAGGTCATTGCCGAACTGGAACGCAGTGACCGTGCCGGAGTGCCTTGGCATCAGGAACCGGACTGACCCTGACCCCGTGAATCAATGACCAGGTTGTTGGCATCCAGGTCCTCTATCGGCACCGGACGCCCAAAGAAATAACCCTGGTAAGCTTCGCAGCCATACCCTGCCAGGCAGTCCCGCTGTTCGCGTGTTTCCACGCCTTCGGCAATCACTTCCAGCCCGAGACCACGTGCCAGGGAAACAATGGTACGGGCAATATCCGCATCGTACGGATCGGTGAGCAGATCCCGCACAAAAGACTTGTCAATCTTCAACTGGTCCAGCGGCAGCCTTTTGAGATAACTGAGTGACGAATAGCCGGTACCGAAATCGTCCAGCGAAAAGCGCACACCCAAAGATCTCAGCCGTCTCATCTTGTGGATGCTTTCGTCCACATCCTCCAGCAGCATGCTTTCTGTAAGCTCAAGCTTCAACAGGCTGGCATTGATCTGGTAACGCCGCAGTACGCGACTGACTTCTTCGACAAAATCGGGTTGGTGCAGTTGTCGCGCACTGATGTTCACGGCCAGGCTCAGTGCACTGAGCTCCGGACTTCTGGCCCACTTGGCCAACTGGGCGCCGGCCATGTCCAGAACCTGGTTGCCCAGTTGAATGATCAGTCCGTTCTCTTCCGCAACCGGAATAAAGTCGGCCGGCGTTATTACGCCCTTGCGACTGTGGTGCCAGCGAATCAGCAGCTCAAACCCGACCACCTTGCCTTCACCATCGACCTGGGGCTGGTAGAAGGGAACGAACTCACCACTGTCGAGGCCTTTGCGCATATCACTGGCCAACGCCACGTATTCCAGCACTCGAGCCTGCATGCGCGGGTTGAAAAAGCGACGGCCATTGCGTGCTTCCTGCTTGGCCTGGTACATGGCCAGTTCGGCCTGCTGCAGGAGGTCATCCAGGGGTATGGTATCCCCCTGAAACAGGGTGATGCCCAGGCTCGCATGCACAAAGTGCTCGATGCCCTCGATACTCAGAGGCCGGTTGATTGCTTTGAGTATCAGGTTGACGATCCATTCCGCCTGCTGCAGTGCAGCCGTGTCACTGCTGCCAAGATCTTCCAGAATCAGGCAGAACTCATCTCCACCAATGCGCGACACCGTATCATTGCGCTTGACACACTCACTGAGGCGAGAGCTGATATCCTTCAGCAACTGGTCGCCCAGTTCATGACCCCGCGTGTCATTGACCGTTTTGAAGTCGTCCAGATCAATGTAAATCAGGGCGCCATATTGCTCGCTTTCTGCACTGCCCAGCATAGCCTGCTCAAGTCTTTCGCGCAGCAGTTGCCGGTTGGGTAGCCCCGTCAACTGATCATAAAAGGCCAACTGCTCTATCCGGCGTTCTGCCTCCCGGCTCTCTGAAATATCGATCATGGTAGCCACATAATTGGTGATCGTGTGACCACTGCTGGACATGACCGCCGTTACCGTCGCCCACAAGGGGAAAGGCTCGCCGTTGCGGCGCCGACTCCATACTTCACCCTGCCAGGAGTATTCGCTCGCGAGTTCATGCGCAATTTCATCCTGCAGACTGTTGTCCTGATCATAGAGCTCGATCATCGACAGAGGTTGTCCGATCACCCCCTCCGGCTGATAACCGGTCATCTCCAGAAAGGCATGATTGACGCGCAGGATTGTCTGGCTGGCATCCGTCACGACCATGCCATCGGCGGATTCAAACACGGTCGCCGCAATATTCAGGTCTTCGACCATGTCCTGCATGGCGAAACCGACCTGGTTGTATTCAAAGACGCCGCCTGGCTCGTACCGGGCATCCCGCCGACCGGTCTGAATGGCATGAATAAACCGCATAAGGTTGTTGATGGCCTTGGAATGATTCAGGTTCAGCAACATGGCAGCCAGAAACAGCAGCAAAAGGAAGCCACCGGACAACAGCAGGAATATGCGCCAATAGTTGTCGAACAGGGAGGTAAACCGGTTTTCCGCCAGCCCGACCGTTACCCAGATGGTGTCATCCAGTTCGTCTATGACCAGTGGGCTGCGCATGAAATAGTGACCATTGGCATGCACCACTTCGCCGCCCTGAAGGTCACTTAATCGGCCTTCGGGCAAGAGCCCGTTACCGAAGGAATTGATCGCTGATTCACCCAGATCGAAGCTCAATTGATTGACGTCCGATCGATCGGCCAGGAAGTTGATGAAAGATCGATTTTCGCCCAGCGCCAATCCGACGAAAAGATACCCGCGCAGACGTATAGTGGCCGGATCAAAAATAGGTACGGCTCGCACCAGCATGGTCAGCTCTGGGGTTTCGGCGACGCGCCAATGGTTGGTGTAGGCGATGGGCGAGCGCAGTTCCTGAAGAAACGGAGCAATGTTGTAAAGCGGCAGGCCGGCATCAATCATCAAACGGTTCTGCAGGTCCAGCAGGAACATGATATCCAGTTGGGCGCCCATCGCAGAGTCCTGAAACAGGAACGCCAACTCCGACGCAAACTGCTCGAAGTCCATCTGCTCCGTTTCGACCAGGTCGGCGAATATGCGATTGGCAGAGGCGCTTTGCAGATAAACATCCAGCAGATTCAGGCGGGTTTCGAGCAGACTCTCGAGTGACCGATGGTGTTGCTGCAGGCTGTTTTCTATCTCCGCATCAAGCCCGACCTGGGCGGTGCGCAGCGACCAGGCCATAGTCGCCCCCAGCGCCAGCAAACTCAAGGCCCCAAACAACAGACCAATGCGGGTCGTAAAGCGCAGTTCCCACTTGGGGCGCGGAGCCTTGGGCATCGACTCTGTCATCTGGACTCTGTCATATTGTTGATCGCCATGCTCTCTGAGGGTCGCTGCAAAATGCGTTGCGACAGGGGTGAACCCGCATCAGACCTTCAATCAGTTTAGAAGGCACCACCTGCTCTGTCTACTAGGTGACATGCCTGATCAACCAGCATTGATGGATCCTGGGGTTGCGCTGAAAGTCAGTGGGCAGAGATTCACGATGCCAATCCGTTATCCGGTAGCGCTCGCTCAACTGTGGCGCGAGTCGAAATCGCCGGAAATTATTGGAAAACAACAGCACACCCTTTGGATTGAGGCGGCTCATGGCCAGCTCGAGCAAAGCCTCGTGATCTCGCTGGATATCGAAATCCCGGTCGAGACGCGAGGAATTGCTGAATGTGGGTGGGTCAAGAAAAATCAGGTCCCAGCGCTTGTTGGTGTCAGCCAGCCAGGCCATGACATCGGCCCGGTAAAATCCATGCCGACTCTCTTCGATCGCATTGTGCTGAAAGTTTCGTTGCGCCCAGGCCAGATAGGTTGGAGACAGATCAACACTGTCCACGCACTTTGCTCCGCCCAGCGCCGCGTGCACGCTGGCGACGCCGGTGTAGCAGAAGAGATTGAGCACACGCTTGCCACGGGCCTGCTGTTGCAACCAGAAACGAGCCGGGCGGTGGTCAAGAAACAGCCCGGTATCCAGATAGTCCAGCATGTTGACTTCCACCTTTGCCCCATGCTCGAACACCAGCATCTGGTGACCGCTCTCGTCGAGTCGGCTGTATTGATTGCGACCTTTCTGCTGGCGGCGCTGTTTGACCGCAATGCGCTCCGGCGGCACAGCCAGTGTCTCACTGGCCGTGGCTACCGCTTCCTCGAGCCGGCGTGCGGCGACTGCAGGCTCTATGGTGGCCGGTGGTGCATACTCCTGAATATGGAGCCAATCGCCGTAGCGGTCTATGGCAACTGCATACTCCGGCAGGTCTGCATCATAGACACGATAGGCGTTGGTCAGTTCCTGGCGCACGAAGGATTTCAGTCGACGTAGGTTTTTGCGCAGGCGGTTGGTCAGGTCCGGAACGGCAACCGGCCTGAATACTTCACGCGCCTGCAGTCGATCAAACCGGTACAGGTGACAGAGCAACTGGCCATTCAACAAGGCATGTTTCTTGTTGAAGAACAGGCCTGTAGTGCGGATATCCCGCTCATCCGGCAACAAAACAGCACCCTGCCAATTATCCGGTGCACTGCGCATCCAGGCACCCAATTCCCGATACAGATCTTCCACTTCAGACGGGTCGGAAAGCCGCTGTCCATAGGGCGGATTGACGGTAATCAGCCCTTGGTCAATTTCCGGAAAAGCAGGCATCTGGTCAATTCTTGCCTGCGTCCAGCGGGCATCAGGAAGCCCCAGTTGGCGCCAGGCTTCCCGGGCCTGTGAGTACACTACTTCGGTGGCATCATTGCCCCAGAACACAAAACGCGGGGCTTCCAATACACCCTTGCTCTGACGCTCTCGTGCGTCAGCAAAAAGCGCCTCCCACAGATCCAGATCATGGCCGGGCCAGGCGAGATTGAGGCTGTCCTTGCGCACCAGGCCGGGCGCCCAGTCATAGGCCATCAGGGCGGCTTCTATCAAAATGGTTCCCGAACCACACATCGGATCGACACAGGCACAAGGCGACTCTGTCGTGGCTTCTGCCAGCTTTCTCGGCCAACCTGCGCGCCACAATACCGCCGCCGCCAGTGATTCACGCAAGGGTGCCGATGCCTCAGGTGAACGATAATCCCGCGCATGAAGGCTGCGACTGTTGAGCTCAATACCGATGGTTGCCTGGCCCTTGTGCAGATTGACCACAATGGTCAGGTCCGGATCCTCGCTGACTGACGGCCGAGCCCCCTGGTGGCGCTGGAAATAGTCAACGATCTGGTCCTTGACCCATTGTGCCCCGAACAGCGTGTTGCGAAAGGCATCTGTGCGTCCGCTGAACCGGACACGCAGAGTGCCGGAAGCCGACATGTGGTCAGTCCAGTTCACCTCCGCCAGCAGCGCGCCCAAGGCCGCCATTTCCTGTTCCGGCGTGCGGCGCTCGGTGCGGGTCGAGGTGCCGAGCGACCCGGAGGTCAGTTGCAAGGTCACCCGACTGGCCAACCGGCTCCAGAGGATGGCTCTATAGGCGAAGGCAAGGTCACCACTGACCTGAACGCCGGCGTGACCGACGCGAACTGCCTCCGCTCCTAGAACGGTCAATTCATCTGCCAACAGTGGTTCGATATAGCGCGGGCAGGCCAGAAACCAGTCGAAACTATTCAATTTTAGACTCATTTGAAATCAAAATAATTTTTTTATTACTAAAGGTTATATAAATGTCGGCGAACCTGAGGCAACGATCAACTGCGAGGCCCGCATGCACAGGATTCGTCTTACAGTCATCACTGCTTAAAATAACAGGCCATGTGCTTATAACAATTCGTTTCTCGACAGCCGGAGCCACTCGGTTGATTATTGATGCGTCGGTCATTGAATCTGGCCGACCAGGCAGCCTGCCGTTCCGGCTGACCTGCCATCAACATAGCTGTACCTCAGGGTACAGTCCATTGTGTAAGGAAGCAGGAGGAGTATACAGGAAAGTCATGTTCCGACTGACAGCAATGACTCTAATGTGCATCAGTCACCCAACCTGTTTTCGAAAAGTGAAGAGGTCGACCCTATGAAGCGACAGAAACGGAACCCGATGGAACGAGCCTATCAGCGTGGATACCTTGCCGGACTGGAGGGGCGCTCGAAGACCCTCTGTCCCAAGGCCGAAGGCGCTGAACATCAGGAATGGATGAATGGCTGGCGTGAAGGCAGAGAAGATAATTGGAGTGGTTATCAAGGTGCCAGCGCGGTCCATAAGGTGAACCGAGTCGTGTACCATCAGATACATGATGGCTAAAGCCGTGGAGTCTTACTCAGGCCGCTCTCAAGCGGCCTGATCAAAATCCCTTCCTTCTACTTCTGGCGCAAAACCACAAAACGCAGCGAGTACACCAGACCAATAACATCAGGCAGGATTGCCGGGCCGATGCTGGGCACCGAGCATCGCAACCTGAGCTTCTCTAATCAGTTCAGGGCCACGATATATCAAGCCGGAATAGATTTGCACCAGATCGGCACCTGCCTTGATCTTGCTCCGTGCATCCTCCCCCTCGGTGACGCCACCGACTCCAATGACAGGAATGCGGCCACCCAGAGAGTCAGCAAGCACCGACAGGGTATGGTTGGCCAGCGCCAGCAGAGGAGCGCCGCTTAGGCCTCCCGCCTCTTCAGCTCCTGAGATGCCGCTTACCACACTGCGCTCGACTGTGGTATTGGTGGCGATCGCCCCGTCAATACCGCTCTGGAGCAGTGCCTTCCCTACAGACCTGGTTTCTTCATCCGTCATGTCGGGAGCGATCTTGACCAGCAGCGCAACATGCCGCCCCTGTTGCCGACCGAGTTGATCCCGCCTGCCTACCAACTGCTGCAACAATGACTCCAGCGCATCACCAAACTGCAGGGTGCGCAGTCCGGGGGTATTGGGAGATGAGAGATTTACGGTCACGTAGTCGGCATGTGCATAGACCGCATCCAGACAGGCAAGATAGTCTTCGCTGGCCGCCTCTACCGGCGTATCAAAGTTTTTCCCGATATTGACGCCAACAACGCCACCAAAGCTTCGCCGCTCCAGATTGGCCACCAGGTACGCCAGCCCTTTGTTGTTGAATCCCATTCGGTTGATCAGCGCCTGCACTTCGGGCAGCCGGAACAGGCGGGGAGACGGATTTCCCGGTTGCGGCCTGGGGGTCACGGTACCTACCTCGATATGGCCGAAGCCCAGGGCTCCGAACGCGTCAATGTAGTCGCCATTTTTGTCCAGCCCGGCCGCTAGCCCGATCCTGTTGGGGAATGACAACCCCCACAAGGATACCGGGTCGACCGGTACTGCATCGGCAATCAGTCCCGTGAGACGAAGCCGATGCAATGCCCCCAGCCATTCCAGAGTCAGTTCATGAGCGGTTTCGGCAGACAGTTGGAATAAAAGCGGGCGCAATAGGGCGTACATTATCATCAATTCCTTTCTCAGTGCGGGCATTATAGTGCCTGCAGCCGACTCCGTCATGGCCTGTGACCGGGAACTGCCCTATTCCTTTGCACCAGTTACGCTTCACCCTCAGCGTTGGCCTGCAACAGGTCGCGTAAATCAGGTATACAGCTGCCACACTGAGTACCACAACGCAGTTCGCGACCCAGCGCTTCGACGGAGCAACAGCCCTCTGCCAGGATGGCGTGCTCGATCTGGAAACGCCCGATCTGATGACAACTACAGATCATGGGTCCGACATCCGGCACACCACTGCTGCGGCCTGCGAGAAGATCCCGCCGCGTTGCCGCATCAATAGTCTCTGAGCTAAACTGCTCCGCGATCCATTCCGGAGCGATATCCGGCAATGCCTGCCCCAGCCAGATGACGGCTTTCAGCTGCCCTTGAACAAAAGCCGCTACCCGCTCGGCACCGCTCCCCGCGTCGCTGTAAATCTGAAAATCGGCCTCCGGCGAGCGTGCCTCCAGCCATTGTCGCGCTGAAAACCGATTACCCGCCCACTGATACAGGGTGCCACCCTCCAGGTCACGCCTGAACCAAGCCGCCCATGGAGGACCCTGCAAGGGCTCCGGCAACCAGCAATACCCCTGCACTTCAGGCTGCCAGGGTTCCAGTTGAATCACCGCATGCTTGAGTTCCGGCTGCCCGGATATCGGATCAATCCGCGTTGGCACCAGGCTGCTGGCAACCGCCTGACTGGCGTATTGCCGGGTCCAATGGATAGGCAGAAAGACGTCACCCCGGCGCTGGTCCTTTGTAATCTCGATGCGCACCCGCGCTGCCTGCCCGGCACTGCGCAGACAGACCCAGTCTCTGTCTTGCAGCCCTTCCCGGCCAGCATCCTCCGGGTGCATGGCCAGGCGCGGCTCTGAAACATGGCTGGTCAGTCTGGCTGCCAGACCGGTGCGCGTCATGGTATGCCATTGATCGCGCAAACGTCCGGTATTGAAGCGATACCGCTGCACGGAGTCTGGTGCGGACTGGGGTGGTCTGGGCTGCACAGGAAACAGACGGCCCCGGCGAGAGGGGGTATTGAATCGACCATCCTGAAACCACCGGGTGCGTCCCATAGGCCACTGATCATTGACAGGCCATTGCAGTGGCGTCAGTGCCTGATACTCAGCCGCTGTGATATCGGCCCAGACCGCCAGATCCAGATCACGGGTTCCGTTGTTTTCATAGGCAGTCAGCTGCGCATGTTCACGAAAGATATCGACCGGCGCCTGGTAACCGAAGGCCTCATCGAAGCCCATGGCCTGAGCCACCCGCGAGATGATCCACCAGTCATGGCGTGCCTCACCGGCCGGCTTGACCAGGGCTCTCTGCCGGGAGATGCGTCGCTCGCTGTTGGTGACAGTGCCGTCTTTCTCGCTCCATCCGGTGGCAGGCAGCCGGATATGAGCCAGGTCCATGGTATCGGTGTGCGCCATGCAGTCCGACACCACCACCAGATCGCATTGGGCCAAGGCTTCGCGCACCCGGGCAGCCTCGGGCATGCTGACCACCGGATTGGTGGCCATGATCCAGACCGCCCGAATTGCGCCACTGTGAACCCGTTCAAACAGTTCCGTAGCCATGGCACCCGGCTCCTGTGCCATATTGGCCGCGTTCCAGAAACGGGCTACCCGATCAATAGCCTCGGGGTCATCCCAATCCATATGGGCAGCCAGTTGATTGGACAACCCGCCGACTTCACGGCCGCCCATCGCATTGGGCTGGCCGGTAATGGAAAACGGTGATGCACCGGGCTGACCCACGCGGCCGGTTGCCAGGTGCACATTGATAATGGCGTTCGACTTGTCGACGCCACTGGTGGACTGATTGATGCCCATTGAATAGAAGCTGACCGTGCGCGGTGTTCGGGCAAACCACTGATAAAACGTATGCACGTCAGACACCGCAAGGCCACACTCATCCGCTAACTCCTCCAGTGATCCTGCGGCACGGCGGGCAGTGGCCAGCGCAGCACCCAGCCCCTCGGTATGAGCTTCGACATAACCAGTGTCCAGCCCGCCATGATCGGCCAGCCATACCAGAAGGCCATTGAACAGCAGTGCATCCGTGCCCGGACGCAGGGGCAGGTGCAGGTCTGCACTGCCGGCGGTCGCAGTGCGGCGTGGATCGATCACCACCATTCTGCGGTTCTCGCCTTTCTGGCGGGCCGCCTGCATGCGCTGAAACAGCACAGGATGCGTCCAGGCTGCATTGGAGCCAATCAGCACCATCAGATCTGCCGAATCGATATCCTCGTAGCTGCCGGGCACCGTATCGCTGCCAAAGGCCCTCTTGTAGCCTGCGACAGCGGAAGACATGCACAGACGAGAGTTGGTATCGATATTACCGCTGCCGATAAACCCCTTCATGAGCTTGTTGGCCACATAGTAGTCTTCGGTCAGTAACTGACCGGAGACATAAAACGCCACACTGTCAGGGCCATAGAGACGGATGGTTTCCTTTAGCCCCTCGGCTACAGCAGCGATGGCGGCGTCCCAGTCAGCGCGCTGGCCCTGAATCTCCGGATGGAGAAGACGCGCCTCGTGGCTTAGGGTTTCGTGCAGGGCGGATCCCTTCACGCACAGTCGTCCCCTATTGGCCGGATGCCTTTCATCACCGGACACTGCAAGTACCCGATCATCCTGCACGGTAGCCTGCACGCCGCAGCCCACGCCGCAATAGGGGCAGGTGGTTTCACACACCCGCTTCATGCCGCAGCCCGGGCCTTTTTTCCTGAGGCTCTGCGCTGCAGAACCTGAATCTCATCGCGGTAAAAGCGGGCCTGAAAGACCTGCAGTTTCTGCTCCGGGTCTTCCAGACAGCGACCATCCAGCAGCGAAAAATGCTGCTTGTAGAGTGGCGATGCCACCACTGGTTCGCCCCCGACATCTCCGACAATGCCCCTGGCAATCAGATGAACACCGGAGAAGGGGCAATAATTGGTGACGGCATACAGGGTGTCGTACAACTCGGGCAGCCAGAACAAGGCAATCTGCAGTTCTCCTGCCAGCGCTCCCACACCACTGCCCGGTATCAGGTCAGACCGGCGACCGATGGTCACCCACTCTTCGTGTGCAGCGAACTGATCTGCGCGGTTCTGCTGAGCCTTCGAAATAGTTTCTGTCATCATCTTGTCTCCTTTGCTCGGCCTGTGGCTCACAGGTTGGACGCCGGGATGAGCTTCGCCCGCTCCTGCTGATTCGCGGGGCGAATCTGGCCGCGTTCCTCGACAAACACTACATTGGGGTCATCACTGTCATCATTGATCAACTGCCGGAAGCGCTTCAGTCGCTCCGGACTCTCCAGCGTCGTCTTCCACTCGCACTGGTAGTGTTCGATCAGGCGGGCCATTTGCTGATCAAGATCTTTATTGATGCCCAAGGCGTCATTCAGTATCACGTCCTGGACATACTCCAGACCACCATCAAGGTTTTCCAACCAGCGCGCCGTGCGCTGCAGCCGGTCGGCAGTGCGGATATAGAACATGAGGAACCGGTCAATGGTGCGGATCAGCGTCTGGGTATCGAGATCAGTTGCGAAAAGGTCCGCATGCCGCGGGCGCATGCCACCGTTACCGGCAACAAAGAGATTCCAGCCGTTCTCGGTCGCGATCACGCCCACATCCTTGCTCTGTGCCTCGGCGCATTCGCGCGTACAGCCACTGACGGCTAACTTCAGCTTGTGCGGGGCGCGCACACCCTTGTAACGGTTTTCCAGATCGATCGCGAGCTGCACACTGTCCTGCACGCCATAGCGGCACCAGGTGCTGCCCACGCAGCTTTTCACCGTGCGCACCGATTTGCCATAGGCATGGCCGGTTTCAAAGCCGGCATCCACCAGACGCTGCCAGATTACCGGGAGTTCGTTCAGTTTGGCGCCGAACAAGTCGATTCTCTGACCGCCAGTGATCTTGGTGTAGAGATTGAAATCGCGAGCCACTTCGCCCAGCACGATCAACCGGTCCGGGGTGATTTCACCACCGGCAACACGAGGTACGACGGAAAAGGTACCGTCTTTCTGCATGTTGGCCAGAAAGGTGTCATTGGTGTCCTGCAGGCCGACATGCTGATCTTCCAGCACATAGTCATTCCACACGGACGCCAGAATGGAGGCCACTGCCGGCTTACAGATATCACACCCCAGCCCCTTGCCATAGCGCTCGCGCAACGTATGGAAATCGCGGATCCCCTCGACCCGGACAAGGTGCTCCAGTTCCTGGCGGGAGTACGCAAAATGCTCACAGATATCGTTGCTGACCTCCATCCCCAGAGCCGCCATTTCATGGTCAACGACATCTTTCAACTGGGCAGCACAGCCACCGCAGCCGCTGGCGGCGCGCGTCGCGTCCTTGACCTCACCAAGAGAGGCCTTGCCATCATGGATACACTGGACGATATCGCCCTTGCTCACATTGTGGCAGGAGCAGATGGTGGCGGTTTCGGGCAGCGCATCGATACCCAGTGCTGGTGACCCACCCTCACTGGCTGGGAGGATCAGACTCTCGGGCTTGCTCGGCAGGTCGAGATCATTGCTGTAGTACTGCATCAGAGTGTCGTAGTAGCTGTTATCACCGACCAGCATGGCGCCCAGCAGTCGTCTCCCGTCTGCCGACACCACCAGTTTGCGATATTGCTGCGACACCTCATCAAGATAACGGTATAACTTTGCACCCGGTTTCTGGTCGCCATGGGCGTCGCCGATACTGCCGACATCCACACCAAGCAATTTCAACTTGGTACTCATGTCGGCCCCTGCAAAAGCAAGATTGTCGCCAGTCAGCGTGGCCAGAGCCGCCTTGGCCATCTGGTAGCCTGGGCCAACCAGGCCGAAAATGCTGTTCTTCCACAGAGCCACTTCGCCAATGGCCAGGATGGACGGGTCACTGGTCCGGCACTGGTCGTCAATGACTACCCCACCGCGCTCACCCACTTCGAGCCCGGCTTCCCTGGCCAGTTCATCGCGCGGCCGAATGCCGGCAGAAAACACGATCAGATCGGTTTCAAGAACCCGGTCGTCCTGAAACACCATACGGTGACGGCTGGCCTCCCCGTCTTCGATACGCTGGGTAGCCCGATCGGTCAGCACCTGCACGCCCAGAGCTTCGATTTTCTGGCGCAGCAGAAGTCCCCCTTCGGCATCGACCTGCATCGGCATCAGGCGAGGCGCAAATTCGACCACGGCAGTATCCAGATCCAGACCTTTCAGCGCATTGGCGGCTTCCAGCCCCAGCAGGCCTCCTCCCACCACTACGCCGGTCGTGGCGTCTTGCGCAGATTGCCGAATGGCATCCAGGTCATCCAGTGTGCGATAGACCAGACAGTGTTCCCGGTCATTCCCGGGAATGGGCGGCACAAACGGATAGGAGCCGGTCGCCAGTACCAGTTGATCCCACTGCAACTCCGTGCCGTCCGCCAGCATCAGCGTCTGCCGGTCACGGTCCAGGCTGACCGCCTGGGCATTGAGGCGCAGATCAACCCCCCAGGCGGCGTATTGCTCCGTCGTTCCCAGCGCCAGATCGGCTGCATTGGAGCCTTGAAAATACTCGGACAAATGGACCCGGTCGTAGGCGGCATGGCGCTCTTCACCCAGCACAATGACCTCGTAACAGTCCCGGTCCGGATGATCGGCCAACTGCTCGAGAAAATGGTGGCCTACCATGCCATTGCCAATAACGATCAGTGTCTGTTTGCTCATTGCACTCGCTCTCCCGGGTGGTTACCTTCAGGCCGCAGCCCTGTTGTTCTCGGTGTCTTTCTCAGTATTCTGCAGGCTGTCCGACGGTTGGGCGCCACAGAAAGCAGCGCCAAATACCAGTGACTCGCGCACTGAGGTAATATCGGCTGCCCGCTCAATCAGATCGTGATAAAAGCTGCCGTCACGGATATCGCCGAACAGCACTGCACCTATCAGGCACCCAGAGCGGATGACCAGTTTGCGATATTCACGGTGTGACTCATCCTGCCAGACAATGACGTGATCTCCGGTCTCTCCCTCGGTGACCCCGGCTGAAAAGACCGGCAGCCCGCTGACTTTCAATTGGGTGGACACGGCTGAACCCTGATAGGCCGCCGGCAGTCCACCAAGATGGGCGGCCAGTTGGTGCGCCTGCTCGTAGAGCGGTGCCACCAGACCGTAGGAAACGCCCCGATGCTCGGCGCACTCGCCCAAGGCATGGATACAGGGATCCGAGGTGCGCAGTTGATCATCCACCTGAATGCCGCGGTCGACGCTTAATCCGCATTCCCGTGCCAGTTCGATACGCGGCATGATGCCGATGGCAGGAACCACCGCAGAGGCCTGAAGCGCCTCTCCGGATTTCAGAACGGCGTGCAGACCACCATTTTCGCGAGCACTGATGGCCTCCACCTCCTCACCCGTGCGAACAGCAATGCCTTGTTGACGCAGCGCCTCTTCCAGCCAACCAGCGGCAAACGAATCCAGTTGCCGGTTCATCAACCAGTCATCACGGTGCACGACGGTAACGTCGACACCCCGGCCGGCCAGACCTGTAGCCGCCTCGAGGCCCAGCAGTCCACCGCCCAGAACCAGGGCTCTGGCACCTGCCGGCACTGACAGCAACTGCTCCACATCTGCAACGGTTCGGAAAGGGCGCACACCCGGCAGGTCAATACCCGGCACATCCGGAAGTCGTGGGCTGGAACCGGTTGCCAGTATCAGGCGGTCATAACGCAGACGTTCACCGCTCTTCAACATCACGTGTCGGGCCTTGCGGTCGATCCGGCATACCCAGTCGTGAACACAGGAAACGCCATGCTTCTCGAACCAGTCTGGGGCTACCGTGGCAAGGCTCTCAAGTTCGCGCACCCCTGCCAGCACATCAGACAGCCCGATCCGGTTGTAGCCCTGCCAGGATTCTTCACCGATAACAGTAATCTGCGCGTCCCATCGTGCCAGCAGCATTAAATCCTGCAGCAGCCGCATCGCCGCCATACCATGCCCCACAATGATCCACTGCTGCATCAGTTGCCCCCGGTTGAATCCAAAAAAAAACGCCCGACCAGTCGCATCTGTTGATGGACTCGTCGAGCGCCTTTGCTCGCGGAGAGGGGTACCCGTCAGGCACCCGACTCCAATCAATTTGTTGTTACTTGCTGTGGCTGCTGACTGCACAGCCCGTGCCAGGACACTGTTTTTGCGAAGGAATACCGCAATGGAGGGGTTTCAGGAGGTTCTACGGATATGCGGGCGACTTGCCAAGTCGTGCCCAGACGGCCCGAGGTGCCTTTTCATGTGCCATCAGAGTGCAGAATGCACTCTATTGGCGCACGATAAGATCATCGTAAGCGCTCGATCGACTGGAAGTGGCCGCCTTCGTACCAGATACGAAACGCGCCGCGAATGCCGTCACGGGTAATGAAGGGTTGCAGTATACGCAACGGGAAAGACACACTGCGCCCGTCTGATGCAATGGTATAGACACTGCGTGCCGAACCGTCATACAGGCGCTGGAGTTCTTCCGGGGTGATCTCGAAACTGACTACAATGGATTCTTTCATGGGTGCCGATCCGGTGACCGGCACCCATGATGCGACATTCAGCCGATTTTTTCCATGGTGCCGATGGCCGTGGACTGGGAAAGGTCCAGCAGCTCCCGGGTGGCGACGCTGTACATACTGAACTCCGGCTCACTGGTAGCCAGGATTTCGCGCACAATGCGCACCCAGCGATCCACCAGTGGCTGGTGACGCTGTATCCAGCGCTCCAGATTGGCCTCCAGATCCCCTCCGTCGTCCTCGCTGAGCACGCTCCAGGTCAGGCGCTGTTGCTGCTGCTCCAGATCGTCACGCAAGGCCTCTCGGGCCATCGCCTGCCAGTGGGTACCGACGGGCATGGCACTCAGAGCTCCGCCAAACTGGTTCAGTGAAAGCTTCTCACCCAACAGGAAGAACGTCTGCGCCGCCCGCTCCAGTGACACATTCAACTGAGTGGCCACACCGATTATCGCAATACCGTGATACAGATGATCACAGACCGCGAGTCTCGGTGCTACCGTTTTGCTCACTCCCGCGGAGGTAAAGGCATCCACGGCCTCTGTATGGCGCGTAGCCATCTGACCATGCAGGAAGCGGGGAATGGTATCCGCCAGTTCGTTGATCGAGCCCTGATAGCGCTTGACCAGGTCGGCCACATCCAGGTTCAGTCGATTGCTCTTGATAAGTGTTCGGGTAGCACGGCGCACCATACGCGACAGGCGGGTCATCATGTCCATCTGCAGGCTGCTGGAGACCTGGTAATCCATCGACTCCACGGCCGACCAGAGCTCCGGCATACCAAAGATATCGCGCGCTGCTGCATAACCTTTGACAATATCCAGCTCGCTTGCCCCGGTGCTTTCCTGCAGTCGGTGCACGAACACGATACCCATATGGTTGAACAGGTCGTTGGCCAACTGGGTGGCCACAATTTCCCGCTTCAACCGGTGCTGTTGAATATTGTCACCAAACTGCTCCACAAGCGTCCGCGGGAAAGCGGTATAGACTTCCCGCGCCAGGTAGTTGTCGTCACCTGCGGCCTGGTTGATCAGCGCTTCCTTGAGATCCCCCTTGCTGTAGGAGATAAGCACGCTGAGTTCCGGTTTTACCAGCCCCTGACCCAACGCCTTGCGTTCGGAAATCTGCTCGTCATCAGGCAGAAATTCCAGCGCCCGGTCAAGCTTGCCGGCCGTCTCGAAGGACGCAATATGACGGCGATACTCTTCGACCCGCTGGGCTGCCTCGGCAGAAGCAATACTGATGGCCTGGGTCTGACGATAGTTGTTGCTCAGCACCAGTTGAGATACCTCATCGGTCATCTTGACCAACCACTGGTTGCGGTGCTTGACGGTCAGATCGCCACTCTTGACCAGTTCATCAAGCAATATCTTGATATTGACCTCATGGTCAGAGCAGTCAACGCCACCGGCATTGTCGATAAAGTCCGTATAGCAGCGGCCACCATGGCGGGCAAATTCGATGCGCGCCAATTGGGTAAAGCCGAGGTTGCCTCCCTCACCCAGCACCTTGGCGCGCAGCTCGGAGGCATCAACCCGCAGGTTGTCATTGGCCTTGTCGCCGACATCGGCATGGGACTCTGTACTGGCTTTGACGTAGGTCCCGATGCCACCGTTCCAGATCAGGTCCACCTGCGCCTTGAGAATATGACTGATCAACTCGATCGGGGTCAGTTTCTCATGACGTACACCCAGTAGTTTGCGTATTTCCGGAGTCAGGGTGATGGACTTGGCGTGCCGGCTGAATATCCCACCACCCTTGGAAATCAGCTTGCTGTTGTAGTCTTCCCAGCTTGAACGGGGCAGCTTGAACAGCCGTTCACGCTCCTTGTAGGACTTTTCCGGGTCCGGATCCGGATCCAGGAAAATGTGCATATGGTTGAATGCTGCCACCAGCTTCAGGCAGCGTGAAGACAGCAGCCCGTTGCCGAAGACATCACCGGCCATATCACCAATACCGACCACGGTAATCGGTGATTCCTGCACGTTGATGTCCATCTCACGGAAGTGCCGCTGCACACTGACCCAGGCACCGCGTGCGGTAATACCCATTTTCTTGTGGTCATAGCCGTTGGAGCCGCCTGAGGCAAAGGCATCACCCAGCCAGAAATCATAGCCATTGGCCACTTCATTGGCTATGTCGGAGAAAGTCGCGGTACCCTTGTCGGCGGCCACCACCAGATAGGGGTCGTCACCGTCATGGCGCACCACGTCCGATGGCGGCGTCACGGCACCGCCGACCAGATTGTCACTGATGTCCAGCAAGCCCTGAATAAAGGTGCGATAGCAGGATATACCCTCGGCGAGGAAGGCTTCCCGGTCTGAAGGGTCCGGCAGCTTCTTGGCGACAAATCCGCCCTTCGCGCCCACCGGAACAATCACTGCATTCTTGACCTGCTGCGCCTTGACCAGCCCCAGCACCTCGGTGCGGAAATCTTCAAGACGGTCGGACCAGCGCAAGCCACCCCGGGCCACCTTGCCACCGCGCAGATGAACCCCTTCGACACGCGGCGAATAGACAAAGATCTCGAACTCGGGGCGCGGTTTGGGCACATCGGCAATGGCCCTCGGGTTGAGCTTGAAGCTGATGTAGGATTTGCGCCGACTGCCGCCTTCCTGCTGATAGAAGTTGGTGCGCAACGTGGCCTGCATCAGTTCCATGTATTTGCGCAGAATGCGGTCTTCGTTCAGGTTTTCCACCTGCTCTAGGCCGGCTTCCAGCTTGGCCGTGTACTTGTCCTGCAGCTCCTTGCGCTTCTTGCGCACCGGGTTGAACCGGGCGGAAAACAGGTAGGACAGCATTTCGGTCAGTTCAGGGTGCCGAATCAGAGTTGTGGCAATGTATTCCTGGCTGATACCGAAGCGGATCTGCTTCATGTATTTGGCGTAGCCTCGCAGCATGGCCACTTCACGCCAGGTCAGCCTGGAGCCCAGTATCAACTGGTTGTAGTGGTCATTCTCGGCGCGCCCGTACCAGATATTGATAAAGGCATCATGGAAAATCTCCCGCAACTGGGCAGGCTCCAGATCAGGATCGGCCTGATAGAGCAGCGTAAAATCGTAAATGTAGATGCGCTGCCCGTCTGCCCGCTCAACCGGATAGGGAATTTCATCCACCACCCGTAGTCCGAAGTTCTCCAGCACCGGCACAAGGTCGGACAGCATCAGCTCCGAATCCTGATGGAATATCTTCAGCTTGAGGTTGGTCTCCGAAGGTTCCTGACTGAGATAGAAGCTCAGCGTCAGTTGCTCTTCGGGATTGGCGAACAGGGATTCCATGCGCTGCACGTCAGTAACGGCCACGCGCGCGGAATAGCTCTCCCGATAGCCTGAAGGAAACGCAGCATGGTAGGCATTGTAGAGATCAATGCCCTGCTCTTCACCGAGTTGTTCGCACAGGGCTTCGCTGAGTTCATCTTCCCAGCGGCGCGCCATCTGGCGAATGGTGCGTTCGAGATCCTGCACATCCAACCCTTCGGTCAGCGGGCCGGACAGCTTGAATACGAAACGGATGCGCGCCAGCACCGACTCGCTGAGGTAGATACTGAAGTCGGAGCCTTCCACATCCAGTCGACTGGCAATCAGTCTCTGGATCTGCATGCGGATTTCCGTGTTGAAAATTTCCCGCGGCAGGTAGACCAATGCGGTTACAAACTGCCCGTAGGGATCACGCCGGGAGAACACCCGGATTTGTTTGCGTTCCTGGATCGACAGCACAGAGAGTGCTGTGTTCAGCAGCTCATCAACCGTTGACAGGATGAGCTCGTCGCGCGGAAAGGTGTACAGAATCTGCGCCAGTTCCTTGCTGTTATGACTGGACTCGGAGAAACCCGCACGCCGAACCACTTCGCTAATCTTGCGCCGCACAATGGGGATGCTGCGCGGTGAGTCGTTGTAGACGGCAGAGGTATAGAGACCGAGGATCCGGTAGCCTCCGGTAACCTCACCCTTGCTGTTGAATTCCTTGATGATCACATAATCGCTGTAGGCCGGGCGATGCACCGAAGACCGACGACCGGATTTGGCAAAGGTCACGATACGCGGATCATGGGCTGAAGCCGACATCTGATCGCCGGAAAGGTCGATATGCTCTGCGGCAGAGCGACTGGGTTTGCGAAACAGACCGAGCTCCGACTTGGCTACCGTTTTGATTTTGCCCGCCTTGATCTCGTAGCGATCAAAGGCCAGGAAGGTGAAATGGTCATCGAGCAACCACTCCAGAAAAATACGGCTTTCGGCAACTTCTTCTCCCGGAAGGTTGCTCTTCTCGAGCTTGCGTACATCCTCTACGGCAGTACGCACCAGATCAGTGATCGCCGGGTAGTCATCAACCACCATGCCCACATCACTGATCACGGACTGAAGCTCGCGCTCCATTTGCCGACGAGCTCGGGCTTCCGAGACATGGTCAATCTCGAAGTACACCAGCAACTCGTTGTTGGTCTCGGCCTCTTCGCGGAAAGCCTTCAACTGGCCACCGGCACTGCGCTCGCTGTGGAAGTCACCATAGAACAGCCGGTGGATATTGGCCCCGAGGCGATTGAGCGCCATGCGCACCGAATCGACAACGAATGGCACATCACGCGCCAGCACGACTACACTGGTGTGACCGCTCTGCCATTCATGTTCTTCCACATTAGGATTGAACACCTGAACCTTGGGCGTCTTGCCAGCATCGGGCCATTTGTCGATATGGCGCCACAGACTGACCGTCAGTCCGGCCAGATCCTCCATATCATAGGTAGTCAGATCACTGTCTGCGGCATGAGCAAACAGTCGGTTAATCAGTAAGGACAGGGGTTTCTTTTTGTCGTCTTTGACATTTTTGTGCAGTCTGGTTTCGAGCGTCTCGACTATATCCGCCTTTACAGGCAGCTTCTTACCGGGCATGAGCAAGTGTCCCTTTATACTTTATATTTTCAGCCATATTTCGGGGCCCTATAAACCCCTTAGTGATAAGGTAACGTACTGAACGAATTTCTCCAGTCATTTCGGTGACTTGTCGCAATTGCAATAGCACTGGCGCGCTTGATTAACCGGTCCAATAGACGGGGCCACGCGGCGCGGCGGGCGAGAACAGGAATTGACGTATGATTCTGGACCGATTTCAGGCTCTGCAAGACTACCTTGGCAGTGCAGTACTGGGTCAAAAACCGTTGACTGAGGCCCTCTTGCTGGGTTTGCTGACCGATGGGCATGTGCTGCTGGAAGGCACGCCCGGGCTGGCCAAAACCCGAGCCGTAAAAGCACTTGCACTGGGTGTTCAGGGCGATTTTCAGCGCATTCAGTTTACCCCCGACCTGTTACCCACCGACATTACCGGCGCCGAGATCTATCGGGCCGATCAGCAGGCGTTCGAATTTCAGCCCGGACCGGTGTTCACCAACCTGCTGCTGGCAGATGAAATCAATCGGTCACCGGCCAAGGTCCAGGCCGCACTGCTCGAGGCCATGTCGGAACGCCAGGTGTCGGCGGGTCGCGCTACCCGCCCGCTGCCGGAACTGTTCATGGTGGTCGCTACCCAGAACCCGTTGGAGCAGGAAGGCACCTATCCGTTACCGGAAGCCCAGTTGGACCGCTTCCTGCTGCATGTGCGCATAGAACATCCGGATGCTGAAACCGAGCGCCAGATTCTCCGCCTGACCCGCCATGGTGATCGCCTGCAACCGCCCGAACGGCCACCGCTGGCCTGGGAAGACATTCGTCAGGCGCGGGAAGAGGTGGCGACCATCCATGTGGCGCCGGCGATCGAAGACTATCTGGTACACCTGGCCGATGCGACCCGCCGCCCCGGCGCCTACAGCAATGAACTGGCCGAGTGGCTGGCGGCCGGGGTCAGCCCTCGGGCCACCATCGGTCTGGAGCAGGTCTGCCGGGCCAGAGCCTGGCTGGACGGCATGACGTTTGTTACCCCTGATCTGGTGCAACGCCTGCTGCCGCTGGTCTATCGGCACCGTCTGAGCATCGATTTCCGGGCCCAGGCACGGGGCGTCACCGCAGATCACGCGATGGATGCGCTGCTGCATGCGGTCCCCGTCAGTTGAGAGGTTGATATGCTCGAAGGCACACAGGTGTCCGTGGAACAACTGGCCGCCCTGCGCCAGCCCTCGGCACGCGGCAGTCAGCAGAGCTTCGCCCGGCTGATTGGTGCGCGTGAGAGCCATATGGCCGGATCAGGGTTGCAGATGCGCGAGCTGCGGGCCTATGAACCCGGCGATGACCTGCGTCATCTGCACTGGCGGGCGACTGCCCGCCTCGGCGAGCCCATGACCCGAGTGTTTGACCAGGAAAATGAACTGTCCTGGCTGCTGGTGATTCTGCTGACCCCGGAGATGTATTTCGGCAGCCGCCATGCCTACAAGTCCGTGCGTGCCCTGGAAACCGCTGCCCTGCTCGGCTGGTCGCGACTGGACGCCGGCGATGCCGTGGGCAGTGTCGTACTGTCACCCCATGGACAATCACTTAGCCGTCCTGCGCGCACGCGCAACCGATGGTTGCAGCAACTCAACGATTGGTCAGAACACAGCGCGCCACCCACCGGACAGCAGGCACTGACGCCCGCGGCCTTGTCCGAGCTGCAGGTTGAACTGCGCCGCCTGGCCCAGCCCGGACGCCCTGTCGTGATCTTTTCAGACCTGCTGCCGCCCCACGACTGGAGTGGCCTGCTGCAGAGCCTGTCGCGCAGCGCGGTGACTCTGGTGCAGCTTTATGATCCGCTGGAGGAAAGTCTGCCCGACGGGGGCGCTTTCCCCGTGCAGGGATCAGGGCGCCCGCTCTGGATTCAGGGGTCACGCAGGGCCAGTCAACGGTATCGCTCAGCGCGTGAAAGCTGGTTTGCCAATCTGCGCTCCGCACTGGCCGGGCAGCGCCTGCACTGGGTGGGCATGAGTACCGCCGATGATCCGCAGCAGAACCACTGGCTGACGGATGCGGCCCAGATGTCCAATGCCGAAGATTCAGACCTTGCAGCAAACGATACTGCACAGACCTGGGAGCCCTGACCATGTCATTTCAGGAACTGCAGGCGCAGATGGCCCCCAACCTGGCACCGGACCACCTGTCCTGGTGGCCACCAGCTACCGGCTGGGTACTGTTGGCTGTAGTGCTGACGGTCACGTTCGGGGGTTGGCTGATCTGGTACAGCCGCGACACGCCCTGGTGGCGCTGGCCGACGGTGCACCGTCTGCGCCGGGCTTATCTGCAGGACCTGGAGCGCATTCTGACCGCCACAGAGCCCGACCGGGAAATCAGCCAATGGCTGCGCCGACTGGCACGGGACGGCCTGGGTGTACCCTCTCACCTGCCGCCTGATCTGTTTCTGCGCGCTCTGCAACGGGCGGCACCTGAACCTTTGCCCGAGGTGGTCCCGCAATTGCTGCGCGACATCTATTCACAGCGCGATGTCGAACCCCTGCTGACGACGTATAAACCTGAACTGGAACAGCTATGCCTGACCTGTCTGCACTTACATTCGCCCGGCCGTGGCTGATCCTGCTGTTGCCACTGGCCCTGCTGGTCTGGTGGCGACTGCCGGCCGGTGTACGCAGCGCTCCTCGGGTGCCTTTTGCCGACGCCTGGCGGGCCGCGGCGGACACGCGTGTGCTGAGCGGCCTGCTGCACTGGCGCGGGGTACTGATGTTGCTGGCCTGGCTGCTGCTGGTGCTGGCTGTCATGCGCCCGCAAGTGCCCGGTGATCGCGACAACATACTGCTCACCGGGCGGCAGATGATGTTGCTGGTGGATCTGTCACTCAGCATGTCCATTCCCGATATGCGCGTGGACGGCCAGGAAACGGATCGCCTGACTGCGGTGAAAGCCATTCTCGAGGACTTCATTCCCGACCGTGAAGGGGACCAGATCGGCCTGATCGTGTTCGGCAGCCAGGCCTATGTGCATGTGCCGGTCACCCCGGACCTGGCCACCGTGGCGCGACTCGCCGATGAAATGGAGATTGGCATGGCCGGGCCGCGCACCGCACTGGGCGAGGCTCTGGCTCTTGGCGTCATTCATCTGGCGGAAACGAGAACCGCCCGCGCGGGCGACGAACAGGTCATGATATTGCTGTCCGATGGCGCACAGACCATCGGCAGTGTGTTTCCCCGCGAAGCCGGTATTCTGGCCCGTGATCGCAACATCACCATCCATACCATCGGTTTTGGTACCGAGGATGGCGGCCCACTGGGCAGCCCCTCCGACATCGACGAGCCGGCGCTGATTGCCATCGCCGAAACCACCGGCGGTGAGTACTTCAGGGCTCAAAGCAGCGAAGATCTGCTCGCCATCTATCGCACCATTGATCAATTGGAACCGGTGGAGGCCAACGAGCGATATATTCGCCATGCGCGTGATGTCTGGCACTGGCCGGCCGGGCTTGCCCTGATGCTGATCCTCGTCAGTGCCCTGCCTGCTGCCCTGGTTATTCGGCGGCCGGGAGTTCGATCATGACTCTGCTGCGTCCCGAATGGCTGCTCGCCTGGCCACTGGTCGGACTGTTGATCTGGAGTCTGCGCCGTGAAGCCAGCGCACGCTGGCAGTCGCATATCGATCCACAACTGTTGCAACCACTGCTGCAGGGTGGAAAGGACCGTTACAACCAACTGGTGCGCTATGTCGGTCTGATCTCGCTGCTGCTACTGCCCCTGGCGCTGGCGGGTCCCGCCATCGAAGTGGAGGCCGAGGACGCCCTGCAGGAACGGCCCATGGTCATCATCATCGACCAGTCCCCCAGTATGCTCGCCACAGACGTGTCGCCGAATCGCTATACACGGGCACGGCAGAAAGTTCAGGACTGGCTGGCAGCGCATCCGGGCAGACCCACCGCACTGGTCGCCTATTCCGGTACTGCACATGTCGTCACTCCCCTCAGTTTTGACCACAACACCATCACCCTCATGCTGCGCCAACTGCACCCGGAGATGATGCCGCGCCCCGGCAGTCATCCGGTTGCGGCATTGGCGCTGGCCGCTGATCTGCTCAACGAGCAGTCTGGGGATGTGCTGTGGCTGACCGACAGTCTGACGACAGAACAGCGTATTCGCCTGCAGGACCAATTGGATGACCGGGTGGCTCGACTGGGCATCATAGCGCTGGGTACCGATATCGGCGGACCGGCCATACGCCGCGACGGCACACCGGTTCGGGACACCTCGGGCAATCCGCTTCAGCCGGTGCTGGACAGCAGCGAACTGAATATTCTGGCAGACAGCAATCAGGTGAGCTGGCATCCGTTGACGCCAGACGATACCGACTGGCAATCTGTTTTGACAGACGGTCAACTTTTGGGCAGCCAGGCGGCGCTGGACAGCAACACCGTGACCCGGGATCTGGGACTCTGGCTGCTGGTTGCGCTGCTGCCCGGCCTGCTGTTGCTCTATGGTCGCGGACAACTGATGGTCTTACCCTTGGCTCTGTCACTGACTCTGCTGACACCGCGTGCCGAGGCATCGGCGCTCGACTGGTTCCGCAGTCCGGATCAACAGGGTGCCGCCATGCTGGAGGAGGATCCGCGTGCCGCCATGGATATCTTCAGCAGTCAGCAGTGGCGAATTCATGCCGCCCTTGAAGCCGGTGAATACCGACAGGCATTGCAGTGGCTGGAGTCCCCCGACTCGGCGCGCGACCATTATCACCGGGGCAATGCTCTGGTACATCTGCAACGGTTTGAAGAAGCCCTTGAGGCCTATGACGAAGCCCTGCGGCGGCGCGAGGACTTCTCCGAAGCCAGGCACAACAAAGAGTTGGTGGAACAGTTCCTGGAGCGCATGGCCGAAAATGAAGGACAGTCTGAAGAGCAGGAGGCTGCACCCGGACCGGCCAATCCTGGGGGTGGCAGTCAGCGCGGTGAAGGCAGCCCCGCCCTGCCCGGCGATGGCAGTGGTCAGGGCGACCTGACCGACTCCGGCGCTGAGGCCCTGGAAAGCAGCATCCGCCAGCGCATGCCGGAACAGGACGCCAGCTTTCTCGAACGCAAATTCCGCTTCCAGTACGAAGCGGAACCTGACAACTACGATGCTACGGGTCCCACATGGTAAGGCGCAGTAAAGGACACTGTTGTTACGGGCTGTTGATGCTGTGCACCCTGATTCTGTTGCTGGGGGCAAGCAGTTCGGTGTGGGCTGCCACCGAGGCGCTGGCCAGTGTCAGTCGAACCACCCTGGTTGACGGCGATGCTTTCACTCTCAGAATCCGTGTGCGACCCGCTGACCAGACGCCTGATCTGGCGCCGTTGCGTCGCGACTTCGAGATTCTGGAACAACGGCAATCCACCAATAATCCGGCGCTGCAGGAAGAGCTCGGACGCAGCTTCACCGAGTGGGAAATCACACTGTTACCCCGGCACAGCGGAGAACTGACCATCCCAGCCTTGACCGTCGGCAATGCGACCACGCGCCCGATTGATATCCGTGTATTGCAGATATCTCCCGAGCAACGGGCCATCCGCGACAGAAATGTCGAGCTGGAAGTGACCGCCAGTACCACCTCTCCCTATGTCGATGAATCCATCCTGGTCACGCTGACCCTGTATTACAACGTCAACATCAGTGGTCAGTTCGCCGATGTATCCCCACAGGACAGTGAGTGGACCGCACTGGGCGATGCCATTGAAGGGACCACCCGCCGGGACGATGGCCGAAACTACAGCTATACGCGGTTTCACTATCTTTATACGCCTCTGACTCCCGGGCAGCGCGATTTGCCGGCATTCTCCTTCGAGGGTGACTACCGGACGCACAGCCTTGCGCCTCGCCAGACGCTGCGTGATGTGCGCAGCGAGGCCATCGCGCTGGACGTCAAGCCGATCCCGAGTGACTTCCCGGCCGGTCAGACCTGGCTGCCGGCGCGGGATGTTACGCTCGAGGACACCTGGGCCGGCAACCTTGAGGCACCGGAAGTCGGAGATCAGATCACGCGCCAGACCACCCTGAGCGCCACCGGTCCTCCCGCGTCAAGGCTAAGCCGACCGCAACACGAGAGCGACCCGCCCGCTGAAGTGCGTCAATATGAGGGCCAGGTGCAGTCGGATGAGCAACTGCAACCCCAGCAGCGCGTCAGCGTTCGTCAGGATGAGGTGGCTTACCTGCTGACCGGCGCCGGCGAGGTCACCGTGCCGGCCCTGCGGGTCCCCTGGTGGGATCTGGAGGAAGACACACTGCGCTGGGCAGAAGCCCCTGCGCGCACTGTCAATGTGGCTGCCGGAGCCTTGGTACCGGCTCCAGAGCCTGAACCCGAAGCGATGGCTCCGGAAGAGGCGGCGAAAGTGCCCGAGGCACCCACCGAAAGTCGTGCCCTGACCTTCGCCGGTGCCGTGATGGTGCTGGCGTTGTTGCTCGGACTGGGCTGGCTGCTCAAGCGCCGTCGGATCCGGCCTGGCGCCCTGCTATGGCAGGTCATCAACCGGGGTTGGCTGCGTCTGGCAAAATTCTGGTGGCGACCGGCGCAGGATCACCCGAGGAAATCCCGATCAGTTCCGGGGAACGGCGCAGTGAGACCAAGGAAAGAGCCTGGCCATAAGCAGAAACGGGCCGACAAACCATCCGTGTGGCTGCAACAGGCCCGGGCACAGGCTGCCGCGCAGGACTGGCAATCTCTGTTGGCGACCTTGAGCACGAATCTGGGTCCCTGGGGTTGGCCTGACCTGGCCCGTGTTGCCAGCCGCTCTGGCCAGGCCGAATTTCCCGATCTGGTGCGCGCCACGCAGGCCCTGTTGTATGGCGCCGCCAATCAGCAACCGGATCCGGGACAGTTGGCGGAGCGCTGGGAACAGTGCCTGCAGAACTGGCCCGGTCATCCTCAGGCAGAAAGCGACTCCGGTGGCCCGGACGGTCTCTATCCGGATTGAAGCAGGCACTTCAGGCTGACAGGGCTTCAAGTGCTGCGGCCACTGCCACCATGCCAAAGGTGGCGGTGACCGCCATGGAGGCGCCAAACCCGCCGGCACAGTTCAGATTGTTCCCTGCGTCCGGATGGCGGGTTGCGCAAACGGTGCCGTCAGGCTGGGGATATACCAGGGGTTCTTGGGAATAGATGCACGGCACCTTCATGCGGCGGCCGCCGCCCGGAAAGCCATGCTCGCGGCGCAGCATCTGGCGCACGCGCGCTGCCAGCGGATCCTGCACGGCAGCACTCAGATCGGCGCGGCGAATTTGTGTCGGGTCGGTCTGCCCGCCTGCGCCACCGGTCAGCACATAGGGCACTCCGGCTTCGCGCAAGGCAAGCACCAGGGCGACCTTGACCGGCACGCTGTCAATCGCATCAATAACGAAATCATGATCAGCCAGGGTCGAATCGTCCAGATTTCCGGGCGTCAGGAACTGCTGACGGGGCGCCACTTCAATGTCAGGATTGATCGCCCGGCAGCGCTCGGCCAGCACATCAACCTTGAACTGACCCAAAGTGTCTGTCGTGGTATGAGACTGTCGGTTGGTATTGGAGACACAGACATCATCCAGATCCCAGAAGGTCAGCGACCCGACACCGGAGCGCGCCAGCGCCTCAACTGCCCAGGACCCCACGCCGCCAACCCCGACGACAGCGACCCGGGCCGACTGGAAGCGCGCCAGGGCTTCTGTGCCGTAGAGGCGGGCGATGCCACCAAAGCGATCAAGATAGGCCGTCATGGTCTCAGAAGAAATCCATCATATTGACATGGGCAGGCAGGGCGGAGGGTTCCAGTGGTCGGTCGATGGTATCTTCTTCCAGCGGGCGGGACAGATCAACATCCTCGACCTCGAGAAAACGCTCTTTTTGCAGGTGATAGACCACCCGCACCACAGGCGAGGCCTGCTTGACTCTATTGGGCTGCACGACGATCCCGGCACGACCGGATTTGAGCGCGACCATGGTGCCTACCGGGTAGATGCTCATGCACCTGATGAACTGATAGACCATGGCCCGATCAAGTTCCTTGCTGCTCGATTCCACCAGTCGTTTCATGGCAACGGAAGGCGAAATACCCTTGTGATAGACGCGATCGGCGGTAATCGCATCATAGACATCGCAAATGGCGCCCATACGGCCGAACCGATCCAGCTGCATGCCCGCCAGGCCAGCCGGGTAGCCACTGCCATCCAATCGCTCATGATGCTGCCGGCAGATGCTCATGACTATTGGGTCGACACCGGACAACGACTTCAGATACTCATAGCCATATTCCACATGGCGCTTCATCTCTTCCCACTCATCGGGCTCCAGTCTGCCCGGCTTGTGCAGAATTTCATCCGGTACACTGATCTTGCCGATGTCGTGCAGAATGCCCCCGGCAATGAGCTTGCGGATGACATCATTCTCATAATTCAGCGATTTGGCGAGCAGACCCATCAGCACGCCTACATTCAGGCTGTGCTCCAGCAGGTATGTGTCTTTTTCTCGAATTCGGGTCAGGCAGGCAAAGCCGTTTTCGTTGCGAAACAATGAGCCCAGAATGCTGTCGGCTACGCCGTCGACTTCCTTGACGTCAAAGCTCTGCCCCATTTTGACCCGAGACATGACGGTATCGACCAGCTCCAGACCCCGCTCATGAATGGCAGACGCTCTTTGACGCTCGACTTCCAGCGGTACCTTGGGGGCTTTGGCTTTTGTGCTGGCAGAGCCGGACGATGCCACTTCAGCAGTAGCTGGTGCGCCTGGCGCACTGGTCTTGCCTGCATGCCGATTCTCCGTGCGCATCCGACGGGCTTCCCTGTCGCGCTTGATACGGTCCAACTGGTCATCTGTCAGGCGACGCGCCTCGGGCGCATCCAGGCCCTTGCCGGTGTCGATATACACTTCGGCCACACCCAGTTGGCGAATCCGCTCAATGGTCGACTGCTGGCTCAGCATGCCGGCACGGGAACGGTTCTTGCTCGGAATCCAGTATGCATTTTCCTCAGCAATGTACATGCCTATGCGAAGTGCGGACACCGGAATGACTTTTATCAAACTACACCTTCCTCATCAGTCCCAACCATTCCTGTCCCTGGACACGGCACCCAGTGTCCTGTCTGATTAATTCGACACTTCACTGAGCCGCCCTTCAGGCTCGAACAGTGTAGTAGAATTTACCAGAAAACGCCCTGTTCATCCTGCTCGATCAACGACAGGACACTGCCCAGACGCAGGCCTGAGCCCTCCGGATAAGCGACCCAGTGACCGCTGGAGCCTCGGAAATAGAGCGTCCACAGACCATCCGAGGCCCCTTTGATCAGCGCCACAGGCAGTCGTACCAGCCGATCGGCATGCACGGGATGCGGCTGGGCCTCGTAAAACTCTATGGTTCTTTCCCGAACCTGCTGGCGCACCTCTCCCGGACCGCGATAATGTTGCGGCACAACCGACGTCAGGAATTCCTGGACGACCTGCTCGATGCGCCGCTGCTCGAATTCGCTGGGCCTGTGGGAAATTCGTTTGAAGTCACCGTTTTCGATCACTACACTTCCGCCTCATTGCTGACTGCTGCAATCATAGATGAAATCCCGGAGTGATAGTACTGATGACCTTTAAAGCCGGCCAACGCTGGTTCTCGCAAACCGAACCGGAACTGGGCTTGGGGCTTATTGAATCAGTCTCTGGTCGACGGATCCAGATCCTGTTTCCTGCCACTGGTGATACCCGCGTTTACGCAGAAGACAAGGCCCCGTTGCAGCGTCATGTGCTGAAGCCCGGCCAATTGCTGGTGACCCGGGATGGCGAGCAGGCCACCGTGGCAGGCAGCGAAGAGCAGCAAGGCATTCTCATCTATCAGGTGACTCAACCGGATGGTGGGCTGGAGCCGATTCCTGAAATGCTGTTGGCCCCGGAATTGAACCTCAACAGTGCCGAGAGTCGACTCCTTTCGGCCCAGGTCAACCATTTGCACTGGTACCTGCTGCGTCGCCGGTTTCGGGAGCAGTATGCAGAATACCAGCGGCAGCCGGCCAGAGGGCTGCTGGGCGGCCGCCTGCAGCTCAACCCTCATCAGTACTATATCGCCGCAACCGCCACGCGCACCGGCCCACCCAGGCTGCTGCTCAGTGATGAAGTCGGCCTCGGCAAGACCATAGAAGCCGGGTTGATTCTGCATCGCCTGCTGGTCACCGGACAAGCTTCACGCGCTCTGATCATTGTTCCCGACCACCTGCTGCATCAGTGGCTGGTGGAATTGATTCGCAAATTTGATCTGCATTGTCCGATTTTCGACCCGAGCCGCCTGGCAGCGCTGGCCGAGGAGGACCCGGACAGCAACCCGTTTCTCAGTGCGCAACTGGCGCTGACGCCCTATTCTCTTTGGCATCAATCAGGATGCACCGAGATGGCCCTCGAAGCCGGCTGGGATTGTCTTGTCGTGGATGAAGCCCACCACCTGGATTTCAGCCAGGATACCGCCACACCCACGGCACAGGCCGTACAGCAACTGGCCGCCGCTACCGCGGGCGTTTTGCTGCTCACTGCCACGCCGGAGCAGGATGGCACTGCCGCCCATTTCGCCCGCTTGCATGTTCTGGACCCGGAGCGGTTCAGTGATTTCGGTCAGTTCGAACAGGACAATCTGCTATTGGCAGAGCTGGGCGAGGCGCTGGACGCTTTTCTCGCATCAGTCGGCAAGGGCTCAGCGAATCACGACCTGCTGAGCGCCTGGTGTACAGATCAGGAGGCACAGCAGCGTCTGCAGAAGGTCAGTGCTGCTGATACCGCTGAGGCGCAGGATGCCGCCATCGAAGCATTGGTGGCTCACCTGATCGATATCAGAGGCACCGGGCGCCTGCAGTTTCGCAACTCGCGCCGGCGCATCGACGACTTTCCCGAACGCCGCCTGCACAAGCACCTGCTGGACGCGCCACCTGACTATGACCCGGCAACTCCCTGGCCGGAAGCCTCCGTGACCGATTGGACCCGCGAAGACCCGCGTATCGACTGGTTGCTGGCCCTGTTGCGCGGCCAGTTGCCCGGTCACGAGCGGCCGGCCAAGGTACTGGTGATCTGCCATCTGCAAACCACCGCCAGCGCGCTGGAGCAGCATCTGCGCTTGCGCGAAGGTATTCTCACCGCGCTGTTTCACGAAGATATGGACCTGATCGAGCGCGACCGGTCAGCCGCCTGGTTTGCCCAACTCGAAGGCGGTGCACAGGTGATGATCTGCTCGGAGATTGGCAGCGAAGGCCGGAACTTCCAGTTTGCCCACACCCTGGTCTGTTTCGACCTGCCCCCGCACCCGGATCAACTTGAACAGCGCATCGGTCGACTGGACCGTATCGGCCAGACCCACGCCATCGATATCCATGTACCCGTGCTGGAAGATCTCCTGCAGGCCCAGTGGTTTCGCTGGTATGACGAAGCGCTGGCGGCCTTCACCCAAACCTGTGACATCGGCGACCGGGTGTTGCGCCAGGTCGCAGAGGCCGAAGCGGTGTCACTGCTGCCGGATCAGTCGCCCGCGCTGACCGATCTGGTGCCAGTGACCGGCGAGGCGCTGGACGCTCGCCTGCAGCTCAGTCGCAGTCTGGCTGATAAGGCGCGTCATCAAGCCGATCAGGGGCGCAACAGGCTGCTGGAGTGGCACTCTTTCAGGCGTGAAGCCGCCCAGGAACTGGTTGATGACATTGCCCGCTTCGAGTCTGCCCAGTCACCGGAGAACATTGTGCTGGAATTGCTGGACCACCTGGGTATAGATACGACCGATGAAGGCCAGGGCCTCTACCACCTGCAGCCCGGCGAACGTGTCATTCCCGACACACTCCCGGAAATGATCGAATCCGGCTGCCTGATCACCTTTCGCCGTTCGGTGGCCGTTAGCCGGGATGATGTGCGTTTTATCACCTGGGAACATGAACTGGTCGACTTTCTGCGCGAAACACTGGAACAGACCTGGCTAGGCAGCGCCGGGGTGACGCTGATCAAGGTACGCAGCCTGCCCAAGGGCAGTCTGTACCTGGAGACTGCCTGGCGACCACTGCTGCAGCATGCGAAGGCGATTCAGGCCAGTCGCTTTCTGCCGGAGGGACTGTTCCGCTGCGTGGTGGATACTCAGGGGCAGGATGTGACTCAGCCCTTCACCCAGATTGACCTGCGGGATCTGGAGCAGCGCCTGGACAAGACAACCCTGGTGGCCATTCTGCGCACCCAGGAGACCGTTATCGAGGAATTGGTGCAAACAGCTCGCACACTGGCAGCACCACGACTGGACGACGAGCGAGCGCAGGCAGCGCAGGCGGCGGCGGACCACTACGATCATGAACTGGCACGCCTGCAGGCCTTGCATGAGCGCAATGGCTTGGCAGAGGGACCACTGCTTCGTCACCTGGAGGAAGAAAAGCAGGCTGTACTGGCGGCCATTGCGCAGGCTGATCTGCACCTCGACAGCCTGCGCCTGATAGTGAGCGGCTGAGATGACGCTGGCACAATGGCTGTCGCTGGCCCTGATCTGTTTTCTCGGCGCGGCCACACCGGGCCCCAGCCTGATCGTGATGATGCGCATCGCCCTGGTCAGCGGCCGCATGCAGGCGCTGCTGGCCGCCTGGAGTCACGCCGCAGCCATCGGTTTCTATGCCGCCCTGTCGCTGCTGTTCTTCAGCAGTGCCCAGGCACTCGGCGGCCCCTGGTTTTGGAGTGTGGTCATTGCCGGCCAGTGCTGGTTGCTTTATCTCGGCATCAGCATGCTGCGCAGCGCCCTGGTTCCGGTGCACAACCCCGACGGAGAGGCCGCGGCCCCGGCATCGGCCCGGTGGTATCAGGGGCTGATTATCGGCCTGTTCAATCCCAAGATATGGCTGTTCTTTACCGCCGTTTTCAGCCCCTTTGTCGGTGATATTGACGTACACTGGTGGCTGCTGGCGCTATTGCCCTTTGTCATCGACGGAGCCTGGTACAGTCTGGTCGCCTGGGGCGTCAGCCGAGGTCCGCTGGCAGCAGGACTACAGCGCATCCAGCGCGGCTTTGAAGCGCTCATGGGGCTTTTGCTGACCGGCATCGCCGGCATGGCTCTGCTGGACTCGGTACCGCAACTCATGGGTACACTGTAATGCCCCACGAGCTCACAACAGATATGCCGCTGATTGATGATGACTGAACGACAACCCGTCCATGTGGTACGCCGCCTCAGTGTTGCGCTGGCAGCCCTGGTGTCCGCCGTTTTTGCAACGGTCGGCTTTCAGGTTCTGGGTCTCGACTTTCTGATCTTCCCTGGGGTCGTGCTGGGGCTGCATGTGTTTATGCTGTCCGCTTTCTGGCTGGACCTGCCCCGCTGGCGCGCCACCCTGCATCTGCTCATCAGTGTCAGCATTGTAACCGGTGGCTGGTATTTTGCCGTGCGTCTGTTTCTGGCGGCTTTTCAATTTCTCAACGCTCAAATCGCGGTGCCGGTGCGTCTGACCGACGTATCGGTCAACACCATCAGCATCGCCGCCATTGCCGGTTTCCCTGCGGGCTTGCTGGGCGGCCTGTCCGTGGGTCTGGCCTTGAGCAGCGCAACCTCCGACCGGATGCTGTGGCCGGTACTCGGGCGCAGCCTGCTGATGGGAGCGGTGGCTGGTTCCCTCTCGATGGTGGCCTACTATGCGGTCATGGGTGTGAGTTGGGGCAGATTTGCCGAAGCTGTGGCCCTGTTCTTTGTCTGGCAACTGCTGGTGCTGACCACGCTGTACAGTCTCTTCTGGAAGCGCTGATATGGGCAACATGAAGTCGGGCTGGCTGTACGGCCCCGTGCAGGCAATGCGCGGTCTGGTCTCTCTGATCATCAGGCTCTTGCGCCGCCACTCAGGGTTTATGGCGCTGCTCGGTTTCACCGCCGGCCTGCTCAGCTTCATTCTGGTGCAGCGGCAGGCGGATGCGTCTCGAATCATCGCCATCCTGATGCTGCTGACCTGGGTCTGGCTGCTGCTGGAAAAGCCCATCCGCCACCTGCTGGTGGTGCGTCTCGGCTTCAAGCTGTCGCCCTATGCCCTCAAGTTCGCGACCCAGATGGTGCACCAGGAAAGCCTGTTTTTTGCCCTGCCCTTTTTCTTCATCACCACCACCTGGGCCGATCCGCAAATGCTGTTCACGCTGTTGCTGATGACTGCAGCAGGGGTGTCCATCATCGATCCCATTTATCATCGCAAGATCGCCAGCAACCGCTGGTTGTTTCCGCTGTTCCATGGTTTCTCCATCTTTGCCCTGCTGCTTACTGCCCTGCCGATTGTGCTCAACCTGCCGACCTCGGACAGCTTTCTGCTCGCCCTGATCATTGCCGGGCTGGTGTCCACGCCCTCCATTACCCGCATGATTCAGAGCAGACGCTGGTGGGCCTGGCCGGGCAGACTGATCCTGCTGGGCACACTGGGTGCCTGGGGCTGGTTGCTGCAGCCCTGGGTGCCCCCCGCCACACTCTGGGTGACGGACATGACTTTCACACATCAAATCACCCCGGAGCGTGAGCCCGAAGACCGGCTGTTCAATGTGTCCGCTACTGCCATGCGTGCTGATGGCCTCTACGCGTTTACCGCTGTGCGGGCCCCTTTGGGGCTGCAGGAGACCATCTATCATGAGTGGCGCTACGACGGAGAAGTGATCGATGTGATTGCGCTGCAGATCAGTGGCGGACGTGAAGCCGGCTATCGTTCCTGGTCACGCAAACAGCACTTCCCTGAACCGTTGAAAGGCCGGTGGGACATCAGAGTCGTAACCGAGGGGGGTCAGCTCATTGGCCGCAGAACCTTTGTCGCCGGGCCGTGAAGACAATGGAACGGGACGCTACAGGGTCTGAAACATGACGTAGGCGTCGACATCCCCCTGCTGGGGATGACAGAAGGCACCGGGCAGAGTCCCGACAATGGCGAAGCCCAGCGACTCCCAGAGCCTGACGGCACCGCTATTGGTGGAGGCGACAAAGTTGTACTGCATGGCGCGATAACCCAGATCACGCGCCAGGTCCAGACTGTGCCGGCACAGCGTCGTGGCCAGGCCCTGGCCCCGCGCCGCAGGGGCCACAATATAGCCGCAGTTGCACACATGACTGCCCGGACCCGGCTGATTGGTTTTCAGGTAATAGGTCCCGAGGAGACCTCCCCCCTCCCCCTCAAAAACCAGTGTTTTTAGGGGGGTCTGAGTCCAGTATGCCCGGGCCTGGACTTCACTGATGGCGGGGTCCACGGCATAGGTGTCCCCGGTGCGAAACACCTCGTGCAACAGGGGCCACAGGGAAGGCCAGTCGGTGTCGCGGTAGTCACGTATCATCAATATGGTCCCCTTGGTCACGGCATCTGAGCTGGCGCCAGGCCTACAGTCTTTTCAGATCACTCCAGTAGTTCTCAAGCCGCTTGGCCGAAATGGTCTCGACGGTACCCAACTGCTGGGCAAACAGGGACACCCTGTATTCTTCAATGCGCCAGCGAAAATCTTCCAGTTCCGGACTGTACCGCTGCTCCTTGCGCAGCTTCTCTGCCTTGGCCTGGTAGCGGGTCCAGAAACTGTTCAGCTCATCGATAAACATCTGCTCGCGCGGCGACACGCCGGATGACCGGTCAAGGCGCACCAGCATGCCTTCCAGATAACGTTTCAGTTCATGGCGCCAGCGGCGCGGGGTCTGGCTGAAAAAACCCGTATAAACAACAGCTTCCAGCTGACTCTTGATGTCCGCATACATGAACGCCAGGGCAAAGTTCACCTTGCCCTTGAGCCGTTTGCTGACCTGATGCTTCAAGTGCAGAATCTCGTACAGCTCCAGCGCCAGCCGGTCACCGTGCTGGCTCAACTCGCCGCGCCCCGACTCCAGCACCTCGACAAACTGCTCTGGAGTACGAATGTCACAGTTGCCCTTGGCATCTTCAGCGACGGATTCCAGAACAATGGCCGTCAGCAGATCGTCTTTCAGGTCCCGCGCCTGGCCCTGGGGGGCAAAATACAGGGCTGTTTCCTTGAACTTTGGCAAGCGCTCGGCCAACCAGTCCAGTGGGTCGGCCAACCGAAAGCGCGCCAGCCTGGCCACGCCGAACACATGCTGACGGCGGGCATAGGTGGCATCCAGACACAACTCCACCGAGACCGAGTTCACCTTGTCGATCAGCGCTGGCCAGGTGGTGACGGTCATGCCCGCCTGCTTGACCCCCTGGGTTTCGGGCAGGGGACCGCAGGTCCAGTCCGTCATGCCGCTCTGCTCTACTTCACTGGTCTCTCGTTTGACCGGTTTCACCTCGACATGCGCCAACTGCTCACGCAACCGATCCAGATCACGGCCTTCGGCCAGGGTCTTGCCGGTTTCGTCGACCACCCGCACATTGAACTGGAGGTGCGGCTCCAGATGATCGCGCCGCCAGTCGTCAGGATCAATGCGCACCCCCTTGAGGCGGAAAATACGCTGGGAAAGCGCTTCTGTCAGGCCCATGTCACTGGCTTCCAGCCCTTCAAGAGCCCGGCGCACCGTGTCGGGCACCGGTACCAGCTGGCGCCGCACCGACTTGGGCAGCCCGCGCACCAGTGCAATGGCCTTCTCTTCCAGCAGCCCCGGCACCAGCCAGTCGAGCCGATCCTCCGTCAGTTGCCCCAGGGCTGCCAGCGGCACTCTGGCAGTCACACCGTCTTCCTGCTGACCCGGTGCAAACCGGTAGTCCAACGGGATGGCCAGGCCGTTATGGCGAAATTCGTCCGGATAGTCCTGCTCTACCGCGCCCGGTTCATTCTGCCAGACGATGGATTCGTCGAAATACAGGACATCGGGCTGCTCCCGCTCCGCATCGCGACGCCATTTCTCGAAGCCCTTGCCGTTGACGATGTGGTCCGGAAGCCGGGCATCGTAGAAACTGAACAGGGCCTCGTCGTCGACCTTGAGGTCACGCCGTCGCGTCTTGTCTTCGACCGTCTCCACCGTTTCCAGCAGCGTTTGATTGTGCTGAAAAAACGGGGCCTGAGTCTGATACTGTGCCTCGACCAGGCCCTGACGAATAAACAGCTCTCGTGCTTCCTGCGGATTGATGGCGCCATAGTTGACCTTGCGGCGGGCGACAATCACCAGGCCATACAGCGTGACCTGCTCCCAGGCCATAACCTGCGCCCGCTTGGCGACAAAGTGCGGCTCGGCCCAGGTGCGCTTGACCAGATGCGGGGCCAGTGCCTCGCACCAGGCCGGATCAATACGGGCTGCCATACGGGCGTACAACTGGGTGGTCTCCACCAGTTCCGCTGCCATCAGCCATTTCGGCGGCTTTCGATACAGCGGTGAGCCCGGAAAAAGAATGGCCCGCCGACCCCGCGCGGCAGTATATTCCTTGCCCTCCTTCCACTGGGCGATCTGGCTCAGCAGACCCGCCAACAGCGCCTGGTGCAAGGCATCAAAGTCAGCCGCAGTGCTGTTGAATGTCAGGCCGATGTCACGACACATCAGGCGCAGTTGTCGATGCACTTCACGCCATTCGCGCATGCGCAACGCATTCAGATACTCGCGCTTGCAGAACTGGCGCAACTGGTTGCTGCCCAGCGCCTGCCGCTGCTCCTCGTAGCGGTGCCACAGGTGAATCACGGTAGCAAAATCGGAATCCTTGTCGTTGTCCTGCGCATGTTTCTGCTGCGCCTGGGTCTGCTTGCCTTCCGGACGTTCGCGCGGATCCTGTATGGCCAGAAAGGAGACCGCAATCAGCGCCTCTTCCAGGCTGCCATACTCGTGGGCCGCCAGCAGCATGCGCCCCAGTCTCGGGTCGACCGGCAGCCGCGCCAGTTGCCTGCCCAGCGGCGTAATGCGCTGCTCGTCATCCACCGCCTGCAGTTCGTGCAGCAGCGTATAGCCGTCCTTGATCTGCCGACTGTCGGGCGGGTCGATAAACGGGAACGCATCAACCTGACCCAGCCGGAGATTGAGCATCTGCAGAATCACCGCCGCCAGATTGGTACGCAGTATTTCGGCATCGGTGAACTCCGGGCGCTGTGCGAAGTCTTCCTCGCTGTAGAGGCGCACGCAGACGCCGGGCGCAATACGCCCGCAGCGACCGGCCCGCTGATTGGCCGAGGCCTGAGAGATGCCTTCTATGGGCAGTCGCTGCACCTTGGAGCGCGGGCTGTAGCGACTGATGCGGGCCACCCCGGTATCAATGACATAGTGAATGCCCGGCACGGTAATCGAGGTTTCCGCCACATTGGTCGACAGCACCACCCGCCGGCCCTTGCCGGGCTGGAACACGCGCTGCTGCTCGCCGGCGCTGAGACGAGCATAGAGCGGCACGACATCCAGATGGGGCACGTTGGCATGCCGCAGAGCCTGAGCGGTTTCACGGATATCCCGTTCGCCGGGGAGAAACACCAGAATGTCGCCCCCCTTCTGCGGGGTGGCTCCGGCACGCTCCAGTTCGGCAATCTCTTCCACCGCGGCCACAATCGCCTCGGGCCCACCTGCCGCATAGTCCTCATGCTCGACGGGCGGGCGATACAATACATCTACCGGATAGGTTCGGCCGGTGACCTCAAAGACCGGTGCGCCGCCAAAGTGCTGCGAAAACCGCTCGACGTCGATGGTCGCCGAGGTAATGATCACCTTGAGGTCCGGCCGCTTGGGCAGCAATTGCTTCAGGTAGCCGAGCAGGAAGTCGATGTTCAGCGAGCGCTCATGGGCCTCGTCGATAATCAGGGTGTCGTAACGATTGAGAAAACGGTCATGCTGCGTCTCGGCCAGCAGAATGCCGTCGGTCATCAATTTGATCTGCGTCGTCGGGCCTGTGTCGTCGGTAAAGCGAACCTGATAGCCCACCTGCTCACCCAGCGGTACTTTCAACTCTTCGGCAATACGGGTAGCGACCGAGCGGGCAGCCAGCCGTCGGGGCTGGGTATGGCCGATCAGGCCCCGCTGACCGAGTCCGGCCTGCAGACAGATCTTGGGCAGTTGGGTGGTCTTGCCCGAGCCGGTTTCGCCGGCCACGATGACCACCTGATGCTGCTCGATGGCAGTACGGATGGCTGCGGCCTCGGCACCGACCGGAAGTGTCTCGTCCACCTTTGCCTGTGGCGTGTTATCGCGTCGACGCGCCACGGCCTGCAGGCTTTGCTCGGTAGCGTCCAGCCAACGCTCGAAATCGGCACGAATATCCCTGCCCTGACGGGCCTCCTTTTCCAGTCGCGCCAGACCACGTTCCGTCTGATGACGATCTCGTGACTGCACCAGGTGGATCAGTTGGCGGGCCTGTACCCAATCGGGGCGAAAAGTGGACGCAGAGGATTCGGAGGATGCGGATGATTCAGACATGCGGGGGATTATAGGACACCGGCCCCTGCAGGGGCCAGGTATCCTGTCTGGTTAATGTGGCTACTGCGGACGCAATTCGCGGCGCAGCACCTTGCCCACCGGTGTTTTCGGCAGCTCATCACGACGCTCGAACTGACGCGGCACCTTGTAGGCCGTCAGCTCGGCGCGACAGTGCTCGGTCAGTTCCTTGTCGGAGACTTCCTTGTTGGTCACCACAAAGGCCTTGACCGCTTCTCCGGACTTTTCATCAGGTACGCCGATCACGGCGCATTCAACCACCGCCTCGTGGCGCACCAGGGCATCCTCGACCTCATTGGGGTACACATTGAAACCGGATACGACCACCATGTCCTTCTTGCGGTCCACGATGCGCATGTAGCCGTCTTCCTGAATCACGGCGATATCACCGGTCATGAACCAGCCATCCTTGTCGATCGACTTGGCGGTTTCCTCCGGACGATTCCAGTAGCCCCGCATGACCTGGGGGCCGCGCACGCACAGTTCGCCCGGCTCGCCCAGCGGTTGCGGCTCTCCAGTTTCATTAATGACCTGGACTGCGGTAGACGGTGCCGGGATACCGATGGTACCCAGTTGCGCATGCCCGGGCGGATTGAACGACACCACCGGTGATGTCTCGGTCAGCCCATACCCTTCACTGATACCGCACCCGGTCATTGTCTGCCAGCGTTCGGCCGCATTGCGGGTCAGCGCCATACCGCCCGAGATGGTCAGTTTCAGGGGGCTGAAGTCGAGCTTCTGAAAATCTTCATTGTTCATAAGTGCGACAAACAGGGTGTTCAGACCCGCAAACCCGGTGAAGCGCCACTTGCCCAGTTCCTTGACGAAACCGGGAATGTCCCGCGGGTTGGGAATCAGCACATTGTGGTTGCCTGTCTCCAGCACCACCAGACAGTGCACCGTGAAGGCATAGATATGATAGAGCGGCAGCGGCGCGACAAAAGTTTCCTTGCCAGGCACCAGTGCCAACTTGAAAAACTCGTGACACTGCAACATGTTGGCGATCAGGTTGCGGTGGGTCAGTTCGGCGCCCTTGGCCACCCCCGTCGTACCACCGGTATATTGCAGTACCGCCGTATCCTCGATAGAGCGGGTGACCGGCTTCCAGGTGCTTCGCGCACCGGCGGCCAGGGCCTCGCGCAGCGGCTTGACCTGACCTGCATCATAGGCGGGCACCATCTTCTTCACCTTCTTGACCACGGTATTGACCAGCAGTCTTTTCAGCGGCGGATGGAAATCCGCAATCTCGGTACACAGTATCTGCTCGATGGGTGTCTTGGGTTTGACCCGGATCGCCTTGTCGGCCATACCCGCATACACCACCAGCAGGCGCGCACCGGAATCATTGAACTGGTGCTCCATCTCGCGTTCTGTATACAGCGGATTGGTATTAACCACGACCAGGCCGGCGCGCATGGCACCGAAAACAACCACCGGGTACTGCAGAATATTGGGCAGTTGTACGGCGATCCGCTCACCGGGTTCAAGGTCTGTATGGTTCTGCAGCCAGGCGGCGAAATCACCGCTCATGGCATCCAGTTCGCCGTAGGTCAGGGTTTTTCCCATGCAACTGAAGGCGGGCATGTCTGCGAACTCACGCAGGCTCTTGTCCAGCAGTTGTGTGACTGACTGATAGTTGCCGAGGTCAATGGTTGCACTCATACCCTCGGGATAGCTCACGTCAGGCTGTGTACTGGCCATGGTGTCTCCTGTTGTTATCGGTTGAAGCGGTTACATTGCGCTCCAGTCTAGGGGGTTCGCGCCGACAGGTGAACCCTGTGGGCACTCTGACCGAATATTCAGTGCCGTAAAACAACAATGCAGGCCTGTAGCCTGCATTGTTGAATCCGAGTCGGGACAATGGTCAATCGGTAGCGGGTCAGTTCTTGTCCTTGTCGCCTTTTCCTTTCTGATCGGAATCGTCTTCATCGACAAGGGTGTCATCCAGCATGTCGTCAATTTCGTCATCACTGAGATCAAACTCATCGTCGGCAAACGGATCATCCTGATCAAGTGGATCCACCTGGTCCGGTTCACTGGAGCCTTCGGGAGCCGGAGGTGGTTTTTTCTCACCTTCATCCGCTTCATCATAGGCCTGCTCCATCTCGGCCCAGTCGGCTTCCGAATCCTTTTCCTTTGCCGCGTCGTCCAGCGAGTCGTCACTGGTGATGCCCAGTGACTGCAAATCAAAATCTTCATCCAGCACGGAGATGTCATCTTCTTCCCCGGCCGGCTCACTCACCGTCGGAATGTCTTCGGCTTTTGCCGCGGCGGTTTTTTCCTTTTTCTGCAGCTCCTTCTCCAGTTGCTCATCGGCCGAGCCCTTGCCATCCGTCTCGGCAAGCATAGCCTGCTCGGCTTTCGACAACTGGTCATGAAGGCGCGGATCATCGCCCGTTCGTCCGCCGCCGAAGCGCCGATAGAGGGCATAGAAGATCAGCACGAAGGCCAGACCACTGCCCGCGGCAATGGCATACGGCAGCCAATCAAACGGATCCGAGGCCGGGCCTGCAGGTTCATCAAGATCAGGAACGGTTGCCGGCTCCTGTGTTGGAGCAACAGGCTCGGGCTCGGGTTCGGGTTCCGGTGCCGGAGCAGGCTCGGGCGCAGGTTCGGGCTCGGGCTCAAGCGCCACCTCCGGCTCTGTGGGCTCTGTCAGATCATCCAGTGCAGGTACCGGTGCCAGTTCGGGTACGGGTTCAGGCTCGGGAACGGGCGCCGTGGTGGCGACCGAAACCGGCATGCCCGCCTCACCGGGGAAGGTCAGATTCACCGGCGCCACATTGACGCCACCCGTCCAGCGGGTTGAGCCGGTGAACTGGATGTCGATGTCGGCCTCGTACTGTCCTTCACCGGCAAAGGGTTCCACTATGAGCGACCAATGGCCGGCCTCATCCCGGGTAAAGGTCTGCAACCGGCTCTCGCCGCCCGGTCCCGTGACCTCGGCGATAATTCGGGCAACCTCCTGTGGCAGGTCAGGTACATTGGGGTACAGCCTGATCTCATATTCATTCTGCTCTGCAGACACTTCCGCGCTGACCGGCTGGCGCACATTCAGCGTGAATACCCGCCGCCGCTCAAAGCTCTGGCCGTCAACCGTTACCGCCAGTTGATAGGTACCCGCCTCGGCCGGCATGGTCAGCACGCCCGAAAATTCAGGGGAATTGCGCAGCAGTGGGGTCTCCGCCACGACCTCATTGTTCTTGCGCAACTGTGCATTCATGGTCAGCAGATCAAGAAAATCGCTGTCGGTGACCTGCCCTTCCGCGTCATTGAGAATGGCGCGCAACGGGACCTCTTCGCCCGGACTGACATTCAAGGGTACAGAATCGACCTGCAAACTCAGCTCACTGACCACCGTCACCCGGGACTGGGGCGTCAGGTCGCCTTCAATACGCCATTCGCCGGCAGAGGGGGTACGAATGGTGATCACATCATAGTGTTCCGCTTCTACCCACTGACTGTGCGGCGGCGGATTTTGAGCGTCGTAGGTCTCACCGGAAGGGCTGATCAGACGCAATGGGGAATCACCGCGATGGAAGATGGCAGCGGTCATTTCACTGATGGTGCTGTCGATCAGAAAGGTCTGGTCTTCAGCTATACCGACTTCTTCCTGGGCCCCCAGTGAGATGTTGAGAATCTGCATGAACAAACCGAGCAGATCCTCCGGACGCTGGGCTACCGCACTGATGCCGCCGGTCTGGCTGGCCAGTTGCTCCATGAAGGTGTGATCCATCGAATCCGACAGGGCAATGGTATGGATGGTGCTGTTGTGTTCGCGCAGGCGGGGAACGATTTCCTGCAGTATGCGGGCTCTTTCGGCGCGGCTGGCGGCGGCATCGGGCTCAATGTCGACGCGACCATCACTGAGTAGGATATAGGTCTTGGGACGATAGCCGGTGCTCCACTCCAGATCAAAACTGGCCGTTTCAAAGGCGCCACCGATGTTGGAATTGAAACCCGGGTTCCCGATTTCAAGCGCCCGGGAGCGAGCGACCTGCCGCCAACCCTGATTGACGGTGCCATAGGGCACCAGCATGTTGACGTAGCGACCAAAGGTCCACAGCCCTGATCGACTGCCCTCCGGTATCAGTTCAAACAGCAGATGAGCGGCAGGAAGGCGCAAATTGCCCGGGTCATTGTCAGCCATGTCACTGGAGACATCGACCAGTATGCGCATATCGAGCGGCGGGTCCTGAGTCTGCGCCAGCAGCGCCCCAGGCAGGGCCAGGGGCAGCACCAGGCAAAACAGCACCAGTATCCGGACTGCCTTCATCTGCGTCTAAACTCCTTTCTGGCGGGCAACTGCCCGAACAAGCTATCAGATAATCTGCTGCAGGAACCGGCGGCCCTGCTCTGTCACATACCAGCGCACACCCTTGACCCCATTGACTCGCCCCGCCATACCGCGGGAGACCAGTACATTGAGGGTTTTGGTGACCGTACCTTCGTCATGGTCGGTGTCCACGCAGAGACCGCGCAGCGAACGGAATATATATCGGCCACTGCCCAGACTCTTGAGCACATTGGTGCCGGTCACATCCACTTCATCGGCATCCGGTACGACGCCGTGATTGTCATCTTCCAGCGATTCATTCTCTGTCTCACTCTCGATCAGTGGACTCATCTGCAACTGGAAGTTGTGCATGTCCAGTTCCAGTTGCTCGGAGCGCTGCCGCGCATCGCGTGCCACCTGCATGATGCGGTCTGTGGTACTGATGATAAAAATCCGGGAGGCCAGTGCGGCGATCAGACAGAAGCCGGCAAACAACACCAGTTGCCCCGGGTCACCCTGACTCTGGTTGACCAGATCGCTGCCCAGCAGGCTGAGAATGACCGGCATCAGAAACGAGGCCGCGCCGCCCACCACCAGGCTGCGCGGCAGGCTGACAATTTCCGGGTCATGCTGGCCGTGCAGATAATAGTTAACCAGACCGCCAAACACGCCCGCCATCAGCATGACTGCAATCAGGACCAATACATGACTTGCCATTGTGCTCTACTCCTTAACCTCTGCGTTATTCTGTTGCTGCTCTGCTGTTGCAGGTTCTTTGTCTGTGTGACGCCTTGTCCAGCGCCAGCCAAACTCCAGTATTTCCTTGACCAACGTCACCACGGCGATGACCAGGATAACGGCCAGCAGTTGTTGCAGCTCCAGTAATGCATCATTCAGGCCAGTATCCATGAAGGCAAAAGCCCCCACAATGATAACCGGCGCGTAATAGACCTCGGGATCCGTGCCCTGCCATGGGACCACCAGTATTGCCAGGATAGTGGCGCGCAGGAAAAAGCGCATGTTGCGCCCCGGAACCCAGCGAATACCGATCCAGAGCAGCACATAGAGCAGCGTTCCGACTGCGGCGTAAACGCCCCATGCCAACAGGTAGCTTGTGTAATCTTCCATCAGTTCACCTTGAAAATGATGTGCTCTTCCCAGTCGTCTTCCGGCACGCTGTCATCCGGAAGGATAGGCCACTGCTGAACGGATTTCCCCTTTTTCAGCGTGGACAGCGGTTTTCCTGTACGCAGCGGATGCCATGACGGCAAGGGTTTGCCTTCATGCAGCACTCTATAGGCACAGGTATCCGGCAACCATTGCAGCTTGTCCAGATCATCCGGTGTCAGCCATATGCAACTCGGCACCTTCTGCTGGCGTTCACTGTATACCCGACATTGGCAGCGTTCGTCCAGATAGCGACAGACCAGACGCGTGTAGTATATGTCGCCAGTTTCGTCGTCTTCCAGTTTCTGCAGACAGCATTTGGCGCAACCGTCACACAGACTTTCCCATTCCTGGGCGGTCATTTCACGCAAGGTCTTGCGCTGCCAGAAAGGTCGCATATCAGTCACTGCAAATCCCGGTACCGATCCGACGTGTCCCGGTAGAGGTCCAGCATGTAGTCATCGCGACCCGGTGGCATCTGCAAGTAGAACCCCCGCTCAGCCAGTTCGGACAGGACCTTGGCAGCCTCGACACGAGCCAGTTTGCGCTCTGGCGTCAGCAGCATGCCCATGACCAGTTTCGGCTCACCGAAAAGCTTCTGCAGTTCATCCGGCACATCTGCAAGGCCGCGCGCCTTGATCACATAAAGGTACATATCAGCCTGTCGGGATGAGCGGTATATGCGCACCATCTGTCGTTCTGTCATGGCGCATGACCTGTCGCAGCAGAAGCTTGATGCAGTCGGTCTTCCAGGCGCTGTTCAAGCAGGCTGCCAAACAAGGCCCAGCGCCACCCCTGCCAGGCAGCGGGAACAAACTGCTCATTACCTTCAACCCGTTCCAACAGAAACCGCTCCAGGTCCCGTTTGCGCATCAGATATTCCCGTGGCAGACCCTGCTCGCGAGCCAGGTCCGTCAACACTGCCCGCAGTGACTGGAAATCATCCTGTCGATCACGGGGCAAGGGGCCCTGGATGGCTTCAGGGTAACGGCTCTTGTCGACGGTATGAGAAGCGCCAATCAGGTCCAGTATCCAGTCTGCTTCACGACGCAGTACACCAGGTCGAATTTCGGTCAGTTCGCTGATGCCCGCCACCGAATCTGGCCGCTTGCGCGCCAGCATGATCAGGTCCGGATCGCTGACCAGAGCTTTTCGGTTGACGTCCAGTTCCTGACACCGCGTTTCCCGACGCAATGCGAGTTGCTGCAGCAGCCAGAGCCGGTTGCCGGTCAGATCATAGCCCTGGCGCAAGTTGAGATAATACTGGTCGTCCGCACGGCTCAGTACCTTGCCGGCCAGCCAGGCACACTCAGCCTGCACCCAGTCGAGACGCTGCTGTTGGACCACTTCGTCGCGCAAGGCCGGATAGAGCTGGTGCAACCAACGCACGTCATTGGCCGCATAATCGCACTGACGATCGGTCAGCGGGCGCTGCAACCAGTTGCTGCGTGTCTGGTCCTTGGGGACATGCTCACCCAGGCGCGCCTCGACCAGGCGGGCATAGCCGACCGAGGCCTCGCCAGTGGTAAAGCCGAGCATCAGTTGGGTATCCATGACACCCCGTATCGGCTCACCGAGCAACCGGCCGAAAATCTCCAGATCTTCTTCGCCCGAGTGAAACACCTTTTCGGTTGTCGTGCTGAGCAGCAGCGGACGGAGGATGCTGGCCAGATCAGTCATCTCCAACGGATCCACCAGATAGATACCGGCAGTATCGGCAACCTGAATCAGCCCCAGCGCGGGATAATAGGTTCGTTCACGAAAAAACTCGGTGTCGATGGCAATGAAGGACTGCTGCTGCCAGCGCGCCACAGAGGCTGCCAGTTCCTGCTGATTGTCAATCCACTGGTAATCCCGACTCACTGATCACTCCCCTGTACCGGCGCTCTGCTGACGCGACTGGTCAGAGCAACAGCCAGTGTGGCCGGGTCGAGCCGGCTGAGATCATGGCCCATGGGAACCCCCTGAGCCAGCGTGGACAGCGCCACCTGATCACCCAGTTGGTCGGCGATATACTGGGCGGTTGCCTCGCCTTCCACCTGAGTACTGAGCGCCAGAATCACTTCACGGACATCGGGCCCGCGAGCTTGCTCGGTCAACTGCGGAATACCCAGTTCTTCCGGGCCAACACCTTCAAGGGGCGACAGGTGACCATTGAGCACGAAATAACGACCGGTATAACTGCCAGCCTGCTCTATGCGGTACAGATCATCCAGTGACTCCACCACACAGACTGTGGCCTGATCGCGCTCGCTGTCGGCACAGATGCCGCAGAGATCGTCAGCCGCCAGTTGGCGACACTGGCGACAGGGGCGCAACCGGGCAAGGGCCTCAGTGAGGCTGGTCGCCAGGGCATCGCCGGCCTGCCGGTCGCGCTGCAACAGATGCAGGGCCAGGCGGCGCGCGGTTTTTGGCCCGATGGTGGGCAGGCGGCGCAGGGCCGCTATCAACTGTTCAAGCGATTCCATTGTCAGAAAGGCATCTTGAAGCCGGGTGGCAGGTTCATGCCGGCTGTCATGCCGGACATCTTTGCCTGGGACTGCGTCTCGACCTTGCGCACCGCATCATTGACAGCGGCGGCGATCAGATCTTCCAGCATTTCCTTGTCATCACTCATCAGGGAATCATCAATTTCGACCTTGCGCACATCATGACGGCCGGTCATGGTCACCTTAACCATGCCCGCGCCTGACTCGCCGGACACTTCCATGTTGGCGATCTCTTCCTGCGCTTTCTGCATCTGCTCCTGCATCTGCTGGGCCTGCTTCATCAGGTCACCCATTCCACCTTTCATCATAATCGGCTCTCTCTCTGCTCGGCTGCGCCAAAGGTTGTCATGATCTCAACTGCGTTGCGCCGGTTCAATGGTATCCGCAAGCAACTCGGCATCAAATTCCCGCACCAGCGTCTGTACCACCTGATCCTGCTCGAGCGACTGTCTGGCCGCCGCATGGGCCTCTCGCCGCTCGCGCTGTTCCCGCTGATACAGGGTTTCTTCGAGCATATCACCAAATTCGATGTCCACCTGCACCACGGCGACATCCAGCGCCTGCAGCGCCTCTTCCACCCGGTGCCGGTAATTGTCCTCGTAGAGCTGCTGATAGTCGCCATCCACGCGCAGCATCAGATGGCCGTCGGCCATGTCGCGCACCACCGCATGACGCATCATGTTTTCTATCACGCCGGTCAATTCCAGCGCCGGGATCAGGTCGAGCCAGCAATCAGGCAGCGTATCCGGGTCCGCGACGACACTGTCCAGGGCTTTCAGGGTGGCGGCGGAAAACCGGGTTTCTGTTCCGTCCTGCCCTGAAGGGTCGCTGTCGCCACCTGTCCCGACAGGTTCCGACGGCCCAGGGTGCTGCTCTTCCAGCCAGGGTGGCGGTTCGGGTAAATCAGAGTGCTGTGGTGGCTCGCTGGCCACGGGTGCCGGTTCAGGCTCCAGGCCTGCTTCGGGTTCAATTGAATCGGTTTCCTGAGACGCTTCGGAAGCCGGTATTTCGCTGTCTTGCTGCTCAAGTTCTACAGCAGCCTGCTCGGGTGCCGCGGGCGCTCCGCCTCCCGGCTCAGGCTCCGCCTCAGCGGTCTCTGGCTGTTTTGGCACCTCCGCTGAGGGCTCTTCCTGCAAGCCCGCCGAAGGCTCCTGTGACGGTTCATCCTGTCCGTGGTCGGGTAACGGCGGTGGTGTCGATGTGGGCTTGTCCGGCGAGAAGGCCAGCATACGCAACAACGCCATTTCGAAGCCCTGCCGCGGTTCGGGGGCCGCATCGAGGTCCCGGTGGGCCTGCAGGCCCAACTGATAATAAAGCTGTATGTCTTCGGGGGCGAAAGCTTCAGCCAGCGTCTGCAGCGCCTCATGGTGGGTCGGAGCCTGATAGCTCGGCGCCAGCTGCAGAACAGTCAGACGATGCAGCATGGCCAGAAGGTCGGCCATCATGGCCTGCCAGTCCGGCGTATACTCCGCCATTCTGTCCACCGCTGCCAGCAGGCTCTGCGCATCCTGCCGACACAGTGCTTCGATCAACGACAGCACCTGGCGGGTATCCACTGTACCGAGCATTTCCGCTACTTCCGTTTCCCGAATCCGGCCCTGGCCATAAGCCACAGCCTGATCGGTCAGGCTCAGCGCATCACGCATGCTGCCCTGGGCCGCTTTGCCCAGGTGCAGCAGCGCCGCTGGTTCGAAGTCCACCTGTTCCCGTCGCAACACCTCTTCGAGGTGGCCAACCACCATATCCGGAGTCATGCTTTTCAGGTTGAACTGCAGACAGCGGGACAGGACTGTTACCGGGAGCTTTTGCGGGTCAGTGGTCGCGAGCAGAAACTTGACGTGCGGTGGGGGTTCTTCGAGCGTCTTCAACAGCGCATTGAAGCTGTGATTGGACAGCATGTGCACCTCATCGATCAGGTACACCTTGAAGCGACCGCGAGTCGGCGCATATTGCACATTGTCTAGCAGTTCGCGGGTATCTTCGACCTTGGTGCGCGACGCGGCGTCCACTTCAATCAAGTCGATAAAGCGGTTTTCGGCAATCTCTCGACAAGAGGAGCAAACACCGCAGGGTGTCGAGCTGACACCCTCTTCACAATTGAGGCTTTTGGCGAACAGGCGGGCAATGGTGGTTTTGCCTACACCCCGGGTGCCGGTAAACAGATAGGCATGATGCAGGCGGTCTTGATCCAGCGCGTTGACCAGTGCCTTGAGCACATGCCGTTGCCCCACCATTTCATTGAACTGCTGTGGCCGCCATTTTCGGGCCAGAACCTGATAGCTCATGCGTATCCGCTATAACCTGTACATAGTCCCGATATGCTAACCGCTCCACGCAACCAGTACCAGACAAACAGCCCGGTGTCCCTGGAGACCGTCACGACTTCGCGACAGAGGGTCAAAGCGCAATTTTCGGGGGCTGGAAATGGAGATGGCCCACTCAGCCACACTCCGGCACATGACGTCACCACTACCGTTGCTCCCTTCCGGGCCTGGCGGGGTTCGTGGATAGTCATTGCGGAGGGACCAAGCGGGCCACCACAACAGGGCGCGAATCATAACCGCTGGGGCCGACCGGCTCAAGGGGGGGCGATAGAAATCACTGCGTCAATACAACTTCATTGCGACCCGTCCGTCCGAACCGGAAAACCGGTACAACTCGCTGAACCAGCCGCAGCCCTCTGACGTATATTCCGGATATGCTTCAAGTACAGACTGACTGCACAGACAGGGAGATTCTAGATGACCGGGAATGCCGACCGTCCCCGCGTGGCAATCAGCGCTTGCCTGATGGGGGAGGAGGTTCGCTACAACGGGGGCCACAAACGTCACCGCTGGGTTACCGATGTCCTGGGCGAGTTCGTTGACCTGCGCCCACTCTGCCCGGAATTCGAAATCGGTATGGGGGTACCCAGAGAGCCGATACGCCTGGTCAACCATGACGGCGCCGTGCACGCCGAGACTCAGGATGGCGAGAATGACTATACCGCCCCGTTGGCTGCGCTCGCTGACGACTATCGGACGGAGGCGGCCCGGTGGGACGGCATCATACTGATGCAGGGGTCTCCCAGTTGCGGGCTCTTTCGCGTCAAGCTCTACAATGAGCGGGGCTTTCCGACTGACAGCACTGCCGGTATTTTTGCCGGCCGCCTGCGTAAACAGACGCCCCTGTTGCCCATGGAGGAGGCCGGGAGGCTGAATGACAGTCATCTGCGGGAAAACTTCCTGACCCGTGTGTTCATGCAACAAAGGTGGCGACAGGCCGATCCCGGTCAGTCAGCCGCGGCACTTGTCGACTTTCACAGTCGGAGCAAATACCTGATCATGGCGCACTCCTATCCGACTTATCAGGCGTTGGGCAAACTGCTCTCTGATCTCTCGAACAAGGATATCCGTAAGGTTGCCAGTGATTATCAGCATCAGGTCGCGGAGGCACTGGCCCGGCCAGCCTCGCGCGGCCAGGTTGCCAACGCGCTGCAGCACCTGCAGGGTTATGTCAGGGACAGGGTGAGCAGTGACCACCGACAGTCCCTGCGGGCCGTGATCGACAAATACCAGGACGGTCTGGTGCCCATGATCGTGCCCCTCACACTGCTGCAGCATCACATTGACACCGCATGGGAAGAAGACAGCTATGTGCGTCGGCAATTTTTCCTCACGCCTTATCCCGAAGCACTCGGACTGAGGAACCAGATATGACACTGATATGGTTACGCACCAGCCTGCGGGTTCTGGACAACCCGATATGGCAGTACTCGGGTGCTCTTGATCAGGGTGCTGCCGATACAACCCTGATTTTGACCCCCGCGCTTGAGCAATACCGACAGCATGGGTATGGCGAGCGCAAGCTGGACCTGCTACGCACTCAGCAGAAGGCCTTCGCGGAATGGGCCAGGGCTTCCGGTATCCGGGTGCATTGGCTAGAGGCGGACACCTACCGGGCCGCCGCTGAACAGGTGCTGCAGGTCGCCCATGACAAAGGGGCCGCTGTGTTGCTTGCCGATCGCGAATATGGCCTCAATGAACGACGGCGCGACGCCTGGCTGGGCAAGCGGCTGAATGCACAAGGCATTGACTTCACTCTGGTCGATGACCGGCTGACCTACCCACCTGAAACGGTGCTCAACGGCCAGGGGCAGCCCTATCGCGTGTTCACCGCCTTCAAGAAGGCATGGCGCCAGCGCTGGTCGGAACACCCAGTGCCGCCTTTTGCGAGCCCTGCCTGGGCAGGGCCGCTGCCGGAACCGGAGCAGGAAGCCATTGCGGCGCTGCAACGCTATGTGGCGTCGGAGCAACAGCGCTATGAAGAGGTCAGAAATGACCTCGGACGACCCGTTGTCAGCGGCCTCTCCCCCGCCATTGCCAATGGTCTGCTGACTACCCGCCAGGCCTTTGCAGAGACAGCAGCCCAGGCCACAGGTTCAGGGGAACAGCCTGGTGCCGACAAGTGGCTCGACGAGTGGATCTGGCGCGAGTTCTTCTATGCAGTCGGCTACCACTTTCCAGATGTCTATCTCCATCGAGGCCTGCAGGCCTGGACGGATCTAGTACGCTGGGACAAGGATCACAAGAAGCTGCAGGCCTGGCAGCAGGGCCGCACAGGCTATCCTGTGGTGGATGCCGCCATGCGCCAACTCGCCGCCACCGGGCGCATGCCCAATAGGGCCCGGATGTTCACTGCCGCCTTCCTTAGCAAGGACCTGTTGCTCGACTGGCGGCTGGGCGAGGCCTGGTTTCTGGACCAGTTGCTGGATGCCGACTTTGCGGTCAATAACGGCAACTGGCAGTGGGGTGCCAGTACCGGTGTCGATGCGGCGCCCTATTTCCGCATTTTCAATCCACTGCGCCAGGCCCAGCGCTTCGATCCTGATGGCGACTATGTCAGGCAATGGGTGCCTGAGCTGGCCCACCTCGAAGGGGCTGCCATCCTGGATCCTTCACCCCTGGAGCGCGAGGCGGCGGGTTATCCTCCGCCCCTGGTGATCCACAAGGAAGCTGCCGAACGTACCAAAGCGGCCTTCAAAGCGGCGAAAGAGCAGAATGCTCATCTGCCGGAAGACGCGGACTATTCCTGACACCGTTATGGAGCCACCAGCTGACATGATCGAACATATCCAGAACACCTATCAGTCGATCAATGCCGACAGTCTGAAGGCCGGTATTCTGCGTGAATTGTATACCGAAGATGCCGAATTCATTGATCCGTTTCACCACATGCAGGGGCTGCCAACCCTGGAGGCCTATTTCACCCGCCTCTATCGCAATGTCCGTAAGATCGAATTCAGTTATGGCGATGCGGTGTCCGAAGGGTCGCATATCTTCATGGCGTGGAGCATGACGGTCGAGCATCCCAGGCTGAAAAATGGCCGTCCCGTTCAAGTAGAGGGCACCACCCATTTCATAACCCGAGATGGCCTGGTGTGTCTGCACCGTGACTATTTCGACGCCGGTGAAATGCTGTACGAAAACCTGCCGTTGATCGGTCGCCTGGTCAATGCCATCAAACAACGCATGGGACAATAGGAGCGGCAAGCATGGGATTATCTGTCTGGCTGGTCGGCGCTTCCACCGGCATCGGGTACCATCTGGCCCGGGAACTGGCAGCAGAGCTGGCACCGGAAGCGGGCCACCTCTTCATCAGTGCCCGCTCTGCCGACAAGCTGCAGGCGCTGGCCGACGACATCAACAAGAGCTTCCCCAAGGTCAGCGTGACGGTGCTGCCTCTGGACATTACCGATGCCCCGGCGCGTGATTCGGCATTGCAGCAGATTGCCGACACCACCGGCAGTCTCGACTGGTTGGTGCTCAATGCAGGCACCTGCGAATACATAGACATGGACCGCGACGACAACGACCTGGACATGTATGACCGTGTTCTGGACACCAACTTTCACGGTCCGGTCCGGCTTTTTCATGCCGCTCTGCCTCTGCTGCGCAAGGGACGAGACCCCAGGCTGGTCGGCATCAGCTCCAGTGTGACCTTCTCGCCCCTGCCCAGAGCCCAGGCTTACGGCGCCTCAAAGGCGGCCTTCACCTATTGGCTGGGCACCATGGCCGCTGATCTGAAACCTTTGGGGATAAGAGTGCAGGTAGTGTCACCCGGCTTTGTCGACACGCCGCTGACTCGGCGCAACGACTTCAAGATGCCCTTCCTGCTGTCCGCAGAAGACGCGGGCAAACGTATTCGTAAAGGCATCCGACGCCAACAGGCCCATATTCACTTTCCCAAACGGTTTACTCTGGGCCTGCGCCTGTTCGGGCTTCTGCCGTTGGGCTGGCAATACGCCCTGAACAGCAAGCTCAGCCGAAATGCAGCCAAAGCCAAAAGCCGCAGCGCTGACTAAATCAACCCGGGCTCAAAGGAGACAGTATGCGGCAGAAGGTCGCCATTATCGGCAGTGGTATTTCAGGACTGACAACAGCCTGGCTGTTGCACAAGGACCATGACATCACTGTGTATGAAGCCAACGATTACATCGGCGGCCACACCAATACTGAAGACGTGGAAGCGGGCGGTCGGAGCTGGCCCGTCAATACCGGCTTCATCGTGTTCAATGACTGGACCTATCCCAATTTTCAGCGCCTGATCGCCCAGTTGGGCGATGTTGAAGACCAGAAGACCCGCATGAGTTTCTCAGTGAAATGTGAACAGACCGGTCTCGAATACTGCGGCAGTTCGATCGGTGCCCTGTTTGCGCAGAAGCGCAACTGGTTCAACCCCAGATTCTATCGCATGGTCCGGCAGATTCTTCGCTTCAACCGTCATTGTCTGGAGCTGGTCGATCGGGGCGATGTGCCACCGGACATGACTCTGGGCGAGTTCTTCCAGCGCCATGGCTACAGCGACTGGTTTGTGAGCAAATATATCGTACCCATGGGTGCTGCCATCTGGTCATCCGGAGAAGAGGACATGATGCGCTTCCCGGCGTTGTTCTTTATCCGCTTTTTCCGCAATCACGGGCTGCTGTCGGTCAAGAACCGTCCGCAGTGGCGCACCTTGGTTGGCGGGTCACGCAGCTATGTCGAACCCATTACCCGTGGCTTCGCCGACCGTATCCGCTTGAGCACGCCGGTGCAGCGCGTAGAGCGCACCTCGGCGGATCAGGGGGGCGTGACCATCGTGACGGAAAGCGGGCAGGAGGTTCACGACCGTGTGGTGTTCGCCTGCCACTCGGACCAGGCCCTGGCCCTGCTGGCCGAGCCCACCAAAAACGAGCAGGCTGTACTGGGCGCCCTGCCCTACACAGAGAACGATGTCGTTCTGCATACCGACGCCCGGCTGTTGCCCAAACGACACAAGGCCTGGGCGGCCTGGAACTACCACATTCCGACAGCGGCGCAGAGCCCTGTCTCGGTGACCTACAACATGAACATATTACAGAATTTCGACGATGCGCCGGAAACCTTCTGTGTTACGCTGAATTACACAGGTGCAATTGCAGAGGACCGCATCATCAAACGCTTCCGGTATAGCCACCCGGTGTTCACGCCCGAGGGCATGCAGGCCCAGGCCAGGTTCCACGAAATCAGCAATCAGAACAACACCCACTACTGTGGGGCCTACTGGTTCAACGGCTTTCATGAGGATGGTGTAAACAGCGCGCTGCGGGTCGGCCGGGATTTCGGTATTGACTGGCAGGCCACCTGATGTCCCTGAAAAGTGGTCTCTACACAGGCACTGTCACCCATCGCCGCTGGCGCCCCAAGGCGCATCAGTTGAGTTACCGCGTCTACATGGTCTATACCGACCTGGCAGAATTGGATGACATTGCAGCCATGCATCCGCTGTGGAGCCATGGCCGGCGCAATCTCTCCTGGTTCCGTCGCGCCGACTACCTTGGTGACCCGAATGTACCGCTGCGTGAAGCCCTGTTGGACCTGATGGAAACACGCACCGGCTACAGACCTGCCGGTGCGGTTCGCATGCTGACCCAATGGCGCACCTGGGGTGTCGGCTTCAGTCCTGTGACCTTCTATTATCTGTTCGACTCCGATGATGATGAAATCCCGCTGGCCATCATCCCCGAAGTGACCAACACCCCCTGGAAAGACCGCTATCAGTACATTCTGACTACCCGACCGTTGACGGGTGCTGTGGCGACGCAAGGCTATGAAAAGTCGATGTGGCAGTTCGAGCTGGAAAAGCAGTTTCATGTCAGCCCCTTCTTTCCGATGGACCACCATTACCGCTGGCAATTCGGAGTGCCTGGAGAGTCCCTGCGTATGCATTTGCAAAATGACGACGCTGAGGGCCGTATTTTCGTCGCATCCATGGCCCTTGAGCGCCTGGAGGTGAACCGGAGAAACCTCAGCCGCGTACTTCGACAATACCCCCTGATGACCTGGACAGTGGTCTGGGGAATCCACCTCAATGCATTAAAGCTGTGGTTGAAACGGGTGCCCTACTTTCCGCACCCCCCTGGAGGAGTTAAAAAATGAGAATGACTGGAGACCGGGCAGTTGCTGCCGAATCAGTCCCCGGCCTTTGGCGACGGCTCATGTTCAGGGCCCTGAATCATATTCAGGATGGCTATCTGGTGATCGAAGAAAACGGAGAAACCTGGGGCTTCGGTGACCCTGCCAGCGACTGCAGGGCTACCGTCGAAATTCGCGACCCTGCTGTGTACAAGGAATTTGTACTGGGCGGCGGCATTGGCGCTGCCGAGGCCTATGTGCTCAAGCTCTGGGATTCCCATGACCTGACCCGAGTGGTGCAGGTGTTCGCGCGCAATCTCAAGACTCTGGAGCGCAAAGGCCCACTGTCTGCCATGCGACGCCTGATGTCTTTGCTGGACCACCGGTTCAACCGCAACACCATCAATCAGGCGCGCGAGAACATCTCGTCGCATTACGATCTGGGCAACGAACTGTTCGAACGCTTCCTCGACGCCAGCATGATGTACTCCTCGGCTATGTACCCCAGCCCTGAAGCGACGCTGGAAGACGCTCAGACATTCCGCCTGCACCGCATCTGTCAGAAACTGGACCTGAAACCGGGTGATCACCTGCTGGAAATAGGTACCGGTTGGGGTGGCATGGCCGAATTTGCAGCTCGCCACTATGGCTGCAGGGTGACCACCACCACGATTTCAAGCGAACAGTTCAACTATGCCCAGGAGCGCATCAGGGAAGCCGGTCTCGAAGACAGGGTTACCCTGCTGATGCAGGACTATCGCAAACTGGATGGCCAGTACGACAAGATTGTCTCTCTTGAGATGATCGAGGCTGTTGGACACGAGTATCTGTCGACCTACTTCGCCAAGTGCAACGACCTGCTGCGCCCGGAAGGTGCCATGCTGCTGCAGGCGATCACCATCGCCGATCAGCGCTACGACTACTACCGCAAGCATGTCGACTTTATCCAGAAATACATTTTTCCGGGCGGCCATCTGCCCAGCGTGGCTCGCATCACGCAGGAAGTGAGCCGTGTGACAGACATGACAGTCCGCCACCTGGAAGACTTCGGCGATCACTATGCGCGCACGCTGCGTGACTGGCAGACACGCTTCAATCGGAGCTCGGAACAACTGATGGCCCAGGGCTATGATGAAACTTTTCAGCGCCTGTGGCAGTACTACTTCGCTTACTGCGAGGGCGGGTTCAGGGAATGCAACATCGGTGTGGCGCAGTTGATCCTGTCAAAACCACAGAATCGCCGGTCATCGATCCTGCCATGAAGCCCTGGATGCACGCTGTCATCTATCAGACCACCTGGTTCATCACTGTACTGGCGGGCAACCTCTGGTCCCTGCTTTGGGCGCTGCCTTTGCTGAGTACCATTGTCTGGCGGCAGGCACCCATGGCGCTTGCTTTCATCGGCCTGGTCACGGTATTGGGTTATGGCGCCGACCTGACACTGCAGGCGGTGGGCCTGGTGACCTTCAATGAGAATTCACTGCTGGGACCACTCTGGCTGCTGGTGCTCTGGGTGTCATTCGCCAATGTGATCTGGCATCTGCTGCACAAGATTCCAGGACTCTTGCTGCCCGCCCTGCTGGGCGCCATCTCCGGTCCGCTTTCATATTATGGCGGCGCTGTGCTCGGCGCTGCAGAACCCCTTTCGACAGCGGGCATCATAGCGTTTTCTATCTGGTGGGCCGTTGCATTCCCGGCCTTCATTACCCTGCGCCGACACTGGCCTCCAAACCTGAGACGGCAGATCAAAAGGATTTGAATCATGCGTTTTATCACAGCCACTCTGCTTGCCACCTGCCTGCTGCTGGTCGCTGGGCCTGTCTTTGCCAACTGGACCATCCGCGGTGAAGCCTTCGACCCGGACACCGGCGACCTCGACTATATCGAACTGCACTACCTGACCTTCGAAGACGATCGTATCGTAGAGCGCCGGGTTGATTATGAACGCCCGGATGGCGAGCGGTTTGCACGCAAGGTGCTGCGCTATGACACCGGCTTGCCTTATGTGCCCTCACTCGACTGGGAGGATCTGGAAGCAGACACCCGGATTACGGGAAGACTGAACGGGGGACGTTATGAACAGCGCATCCTGGATCCGCAGCGCGACGAGACAGAAAGGGCACGACTGTCCAATCCGGAACAGGTGGTGTTTGACGCCGCGTTCGACCAGTATATCGCAGACAATTTCGACCAGTTGCTTGAACAGGGCCGGCTGGACTTTGATTTTCTGTCACTGAGTGCCGGGCGCACCTACAGTTTCCGCATTGAAGAGTCGGCTCAGGAAGACGGCAGGCTGGTGTTGGACGTCGGACTGTCGTCGGCGTTGCTGCGCTGGTTTGTCGACGATCTTGAACTGGAGTATGACCTGGAGTCCCGGCGCCTGCTGCGCTTCTCGGGCATTACCAACTTCCGGCGCGACGGCGACCTGGTGAACTCCGACATCTTCTATGAGTATGCCAACGATCCGGAGGAGCGATGACCCGTCAATCCCGCCACACCGCCGTCAGAGTTTTTCTGCTGGTTGCCGGCCTCGCCTTCCTCGGGCAGATTATCTATGCCTCGCTGCAAGTCAGTCTGTTTGAACAGGGGCCGTTGCTGACCGGTCTTGTCTGGGGGCAGGTCACACTGGTCGACCTGTATCTGGGCTTTATTGTAGCGCTGCTTCTGCTCTGGCACCTGGAGCCGAAGCGCCTCTATGTGTTGGTATTCGGACTGCTCTTCCTGTTTCTCGGCAACTGGCTACTGTGCTGGTATTTGGCCTGGCGTTGGCCACAGTTGCGCGGGCTGAGTCGATAAAATTTGTCACAAAAAGCATTTCATCTTGGTGCAGTCCCCTTCGTGAGCATAATTTGAACAGCGTTCCAAACAAGCAAAGAGGTTGCACCACTTGCCAAGGGTCTTCTAAAGTACAAGACAACTTGTAGTAAAGGCCCTTGTGCCCACTCATGATTTTCCGCCATCGCATAGCGTTCAAACTGGCTGTCAGCGCCGTCGCTATAGCGCTCCTTGTGAGTGCCCTCTTTGGTGTGGTTCAGGTCTGGTCTGACTACAGCAGTGAACGGGACAACACCCATTCAGTGGTAGAACAACTGCTCAATGCCTATGAGCCGGCGGCTCAACGGGCCATTCACAACCTGGATGAACGGCTCGCCAGCGAAGTGACCAGTGGGCTGCTCACCTATCCCTTTCTGGTCAGTGCGGAAATACAGGACGAACTGGGCAACCAATTGGGCTACTCCGAACGTGTACCCGGAAAAATTCGTTCCAGTTGGGCTCTGGAGCGGCTCACTGACAGGCTTTCCGAAACCCGCTACCCCATTGCCATAACCGGTGCTGCAGAACAGGGCTATCTGATCCTTGAAGTGGATCACCACAAGGCTCTGCAGCCGGTTGTCGATCGTACCGGCGAAACCCTCACCATCGCGACTTTGCGCGCCATCACTCTGGTGGGGCTCTTTTTCCTGGTCTATCACTGGCAGGTCACTCGCCCCCTGATTGCGCTGAGCCAGCAGTTCCGAGATATGGACCCGTCCAAACCGACAGGCATCAAACTTCAAGCGGGCCGCTCGCATCAGGAAGATGAGCTGGGTGACCTGGCCAACAGCGCGCAACGATTTGTCGTTACCGTACAGCGGCTCCTGCTGGAGCGCGACGTGGCCGAACAGGAACTGCGCCGATCCTCGGAACGCATTCAATACCTGGCTTTTCATGACCCGTTGACGGACCTGCCCAACCGCAACCGAATGCTGGAAAACCTGGACGCTGCGATTGTGTCGGCGCGCGAGCAAGACCAATTCTGTGTCTTGATGTTCGTGGATCTGGATAACTTCAAGACCATCAATGATTCGCTCGGACACCCTGCCGGCGATCACATCCTGCGCCAGGTTGCTGCGCGTCTGCAGCGGCAGGTCGGCGAAAAAGACAGCCTGGCCCGCATGGGCGGAGATGAATTCGTGCTCTGCCTGTGCAACATTGCCAGCAGCCAGAAAGAGGCGTTGCAGGTAGCAGAAGCCCGGGCCGTCTTCGTCCGCCAGGCGCTGTCGGTGCCAATCTGGTTTCAGGGACATCGCCTGACGCTGTCGGCCAGTGTGGGCATTGCGCTGTTCCCGGATGGCAATCTGCAGCCCTCCGACCTGATCCGCAATGCAGATATCGCCATGTATGCGGCCAAAACCCAGGGCAAGAACACACATGAGCTGTTCCAGCAACACATGACGGATGAAGCCAGTCGGCGCATGCTGCTGGAAAATGATCTGCGCACAGCGCTTGATGAAGAGCAGTTTTTTCTGGTCTATCAACCTCAGATAGAGATGGAAACCGGTGCACTGATGGGTGTCGAAGCATTGATTCGCTGGCGCCACCCGACGCGCGGTACCGTGTCACCCATGGCCTTTATTCCGGCCCTCGAAGCGACCGGCCTGATCAAGGGCGTTGGTGAATGGGTGCTGCAGGAGGCCTGCAAGACAGTGCGTTACTGGAAAGACCATGGGCTCTGGCAGGATCACATGCAGATCGGCATCAATGTCAGTGCCAATCAGTTCCAGGATGCCAATCTGATTCACAGTGTTGATGCGGCACTGCAGAGAGCGGGAATTCCCGGGCGATCCGTCGACCTGGAAATTACGGAAAGCATGCTGATCGAATCCATTGACGATACCATCGAGCGCATGCGCAGTATGCGGGAACTGGGTATCACCTTCTCGATTGACGATTTCGGCACCGGATATTCCTCGCTGGCCTACCTCAAGCAGCTGCCGGTCGATGTGATCAAGATCGACCAGAGCTTTATACAGGACATCATCAATGACCCCAGCGATGCGGCCATAGTGGAGGCAATCATTGCAGTCGCCGGACACCTCGGACTGACCACGATTGCCGAAGGTGTGGAAAAGCAGGACCAACTCGAATTCCTCAGCAAGGCAGGCTGCCAGCGCTATCAGGGATATCTGTACTCCCCTCCCCTGGTGCGTGATGATATCAACGACATGCTGGCCAGCCACAAGACCGGATCCGGCAGTTCTTCAGGTTCGGCTTAAGCGAGCGGCACTCACCCATGTACCATATCAAGGAAATGTTCTACACCCTGCAGGGCGAAGGCGCACACAGCGGCCGTCCGGCCGTCTTCTGTCGCTTTACCGGCTGCAACCTCTGGTCTGGTCGCGAAGCTGATCGTGCCACAGCAGTCTGTACCTTCTGCGATACCGATTTTGTCGGCACTGACGGGCAAAACGGAGGTCGTTTCAAGGCCGCCGACCTATTGGCAGACCGCATCGCCAGCCTATGGCCCGATGCCGTCAAGGGGGAGCCCTATGTGGTCTGTACCGGCGGAGAGCCACTGCTGCAACTGGATGCACCGCTGATTCAGGCTCTGCATGACAGACACTTCTCGGTTGGGGTAGAAACCAATGGCACTGTGCCGGCGCCTGAGGGTGTCGACTGGCTCTGTCTGTCACCCAAGGGCAACAGCCGGATCGTTCTGACGCACTGTGACGAACTCAAACTGGTGTTTCCACAGCCGGAAGCACCACCGGAGCGGTTTGCCGCACTGCCTGCAACCCACTACTACCTGTCGCCAATGAACCCGGTCGACGGTACGATAGCCACAGACTCGAATGCTGTGCAGGCTGCCGTGCGCTACTGCCTGGATAATCCGCAATGGCGGTTGACCCTGCAGAGCCACAAGTTGCTTGGCATTGACTGACCCGACAGACCCTTTATTCATCCAGGCTATAATGACCATTCACGGCGCTTATACCCTTTGTGGGTTAACTTGAGGGCGCGAATCCACTACACTTGCGCCGATTTTCGCCTGCGAATCAACGCATCGACAGTGGAGAGATCATCGTGCTGCAAGCCTACCGCAATCACGTCGCCGAACGTGAACAACTCGGCATTCCCGCCAAGCCCCTCACCCCGGAACAGGTCACCGAACTGGTTGAACTGTTGCGTAATCCGCCGGCCGGCGAAGAAGATTTTCTCCTCGAACTGCTGACCGAGCGCGTGCCTCCGGGCGTTGACGAGTCTGCCTACGTCAAGGCCGGCTTTCTATCGGCTCTGGCACGCGGCGAGACCAACTGTCCCCTGATCGACCGCCGACGCGCTGTTGAGCTTCTGGGCACCATGGTCGGCGGTTACAATATCGCCACACTGGTGGAGTTGCTCGATGACGACACACTGGGCGAACTGGCCGCCAAGCAACTGAAAAGCACACTGCTGGTTTTTGATGCGTTCCATGATGTGGCCGAAAAAGCCGATGCCGGCAATGCCAATGCAAAAGCAGTGATGCAGAGCTGGGCTGATGCGGAATGGTTTCTCAACAGAAAGGCACTGCCGGAAAAGGTTACCGTCACCGCATTCAAGGTCACCGGCGAAACCAATACTGACGACCTGTCCCCTGCCCAAGACGCCTGGTCACGCCCGGACATCCCCTTGCACGCCCTGGCCATGTACAAGATGGCCCGTGATGGCGTGGCACCCGACAAGGCCGGAGAGATCGGGCCCTTGTCCACCATCGAAAAGCTGAAAGAGAAAGGCCACCCCGTGGCCCTGGTCGGTGACGTGGTCGGCACCGGCTCCTCGCGCAAGTCCGCCACCAACTCGGTACTGTGGCACACCGGCGACGACATCCCCTTTGTACCCAACAAGCGCAGCGGCGGATTTGTTCTGGGCAGCAAGATTGCCCCCATCTTCTTCAACACCATGGAAGACGCCGGCGCCCTGCCCATCGAAGTGGATGTCGACGGCATTGAAACGGGTGATGTGATCGACGTCTATCCCTATGCCGGCAAGGTCGAGAAGAATGGCGAAGTCATTGCCGAGTTCAGTCTCAAGACGGATGTGCTGCTGGACGAAGTGCGTGCCGGTGGCCGCATTCCGCTGATCATCGGTCGTGGACTGACCGACCGCGCCCGCGAACATATGGGCCTGCCTGTCTCAGACGTCTTCCGTCGTCCGGCGGCGATCCAGGACAGCTCTGCCGGCTATACGCTGGCACAGAAGATGGTCGGCAAGGCCTGTGGTCTGGAGGGCGTACGTCCGAACCAGTACTGCGAACCGCGCATGACCACAGTGGGTTCGCAGGACACCACCGGCCCCATGACCCGGGACGAACTGAAAGACCTCGCCTGCCTGGGCTTCTCGACTGACCTGGTCATGCAGTCGTTCTGTCATACCGCGGCCTACCCCAAGCCGGTCGATATCGACACCCAGCACAGCCTGCCGGATTTCATTATGAACCGCGGCGGTGTCTCTTTGCGTCCGGGTGACGGCATCATCCATTCCTGGCTCAATCGCATGCTGCTGCCCGATACGGTAGGCACCGGTGGTGATTCCCACACACGTTTCCCGATGGGCATTTCCTTCCCTGCGGGTTCCGGCCTGGTGGCCTTCGCGGCCGCGACCGGTGTCATGCCGCTGGATATGCCGGAAAGCGTTCTGGTGCGGTTCACCGGCAAGCGCCAGCCCGGCGTGACCTTGCGTGATCTGGTCCATGCCATCCCCTACTACGGCATTCAGAACAAACTGCTGACCGTCGAGAAGAAAGGCAAGATCAACGAATTCTCCGGCCGCATTCTCGAGATAGAAGGTCTGGAAGAACTGACTGTCGAGCAGGCCTTCGAACTGTCCGATGCGTCTGCCGAGCGCTCTGCTGCCGGCTGTACCATTACCCTGAGCGAAGACTCTGTTGCCGAGTATCTGCGTTCCAACATCGTCATGCTGCGCTGGATGATTTCCAACGGCTATGGTGACTCACGTACCCTGGAGCGCCGCGCCAAGGCGATGGAAGAGTGGCTGGCCAATCCGCATCTGATGCGGGCCGACAAGGATGCCCAGTATGCCCACGTGCTGGAGATCGACATGTCGGAGATCAAGGAGCCCATCCTGTGTGCGCCGAATGATCCGGATGACGCCCGCCTGCTGTCTGACGTTCAGGGCGATAACATTGACGAGGTGTTTATCGGCTCCTGCATGACCAACATTGGTCATTTCCGCGCTGCCGGCAAGTTGCTGGAGCAGCACAATGGCACGCTGAATACCCGTCTCTGGGTGTCACCACCCACCAAGATGGATCAGCACCTGCTGATGGAAGAAGGCTACTACAACATCTACGGGCGAGCCGGTGCGCGCACCGAAATGCCGGGCTGCTCTCTGTGCATGGGCAACCAGGCGCGGGTAGCGGCCAACTCGACTGTGGTCTCCACCTCCACGCGGAACTTCCCGAACCGTCTGGGTGATGGGGCTGATGTGTATCTGGCCTCTGCCGAACTGGCCGCCATCGCTTCCATTCTTGGTAAACTGCCCTCTCCGACGGAATACCTTGAATATGCAGGTCGCATCGACAGCATGGCCGGCGAGATCTATCGGTACATGAACTTCGACCAGATGCCGGAGTTTGTTGATGCCGCGTCTTCCGTGATTGCGACGGATGCGGCCTGAGAACCGCTGTTTATCGGGTCTGAAAGCGTGACCTCCAAAAAAAGCCCTGCACAAGCAGGGCTTTTTTGTGCACAATGGTTGTGTGATCAGCAGTAATAAAAAAAGAAGACCAACACATTATGGCCATTCCTGTACTCATTTGTGACGACTCAAGTTTTGCGCGCAAGCAGATGGCTCGAGCTCTGCCCAAAGACTGGGACACTGAAATCACCTACGCGGCCAACGGCGAAGAAGCGCTGACTGCCATTCGGGCCGGTAAAGGTGAAGTCACTTTTCTCGACCTGACCATGCCAGTGATGGACGGATATGCCGTTCTGGAAACAATTCGCAAGGAAGATCTGCCCACCGTCACCATAGTCGTGTCCGGCGATGTGCAGCCTGAAGCCCTGGCACGAGTGCAGAAACTGGGGGCCATTGAATTCATAAAAAAACCAATTGATCCGGATAAGACCCGGACTGTACTCACACAGTATGGCTTGCTATGAAACCGGAAGCGATCAGGGCTGAGCCGATTGTGCTCAGTGACATTCAGCGCGACTGCTATCAGGAGATAGCCAACGTCGCCATGGGTCAGGCTGCCGACCTGCTGGCTCGCCTGCTCAATGTCTTTGTGGAACTGCCCATACCCCAGGTCAACCTGTTCGAGATCACAGACCTGCATATGGCGCTGCAGTCACTTGATCAAGAAGAAGCTGCTTCAGCGGTTTGCCAGGGCTTTGCCGGTGATGGCATCACCGGAGAAGCCCTGATCATCTTCAATGACTCCAACTTCGACGATATTGCCCGGTTGATGAATTACACCGGAGAGCATTCGGAGGCCATGCATGTCGAGTTGCTGATGGATGTGGCGAACATTCTCATTGGTGCCTTTCTCAAAGGCCTGGCGGAGCAATTGGACCTGGCTTTCAGCCAGGGACACCCCGCGGTATTGGGTCAGCACAAACCCATTCGCGATCTGCTGCGCCCGACCCATCAGTCATGGCACCAGACACTGGCTATCGAAATCATCTATGCACTGGAGAACCACCCGGTCAATTGCGACCTGTTGCTGCTCTTTACCGAAGATTCCATAGAAGTTATGAACAAAAAAATCGCCTACCTGTTGGAAGATTGATATGACGGATCCACAGACGCTGCGCGACTTTCACTGGATGCTGGAGATACTACAGACCATTGATGTGGGTCTGGTCGTCATCGACGATGAATACCGTATTCAGTCTTGGAATGCGTTTATGGAGAATCATTCCGGCAGACGGGCTCATACGGTCAAGGCAAAGAACCTGTACGACGTGTTTCCCGAGCTCCCCAAAGAATGGTTCAGCCAGAAGGTGGAAACCGTCAGGCAGTTGAACATTCGCGCCTTCACCACCTGGGAGCAACGCCCCTATCTGGTTCGCTTTCGCACCTACCATCCGATCACCAGTACCGCGGAACACATGTATCAGAACAGCATGCTGTACCCGCTTATGGATACCAAGGGCAGCGTCAGTTTTGTGGCCATAGTGATCTTCGATGTGACCGATATTGCCACCAGCAAGCTAGCGCTGCAACAGGCCAACAGTGAACTCGCCCGCCTGAGCAGAACCGATGCGCTGACCCAGTTGTTCAACAGAGGTTTCTGGCAGGAATGCCTGTATCGCGAAATGCAGCGCTCCCGCCGTCACGGCCACACCGCAAGCCTGATCATATTCGATGTCGATCACTTCAAGCCGGTCAATGATACACATGGCCATACTGTCGGCGATGAAGTGCTGCGACACCTGGGTCGCGAAACCCGGAAGAATGTGCGCGAAACCGACATTGCGGGCCGCTATGGGGGTGAAGAATTCGGGGTTATCCTGCCGGAAACCAGTGCCGCCGAAGCTCTGGTTTTTGCCGAGCGTTTCCGCAAGCTCATAGCCAGCCAGACCATTCAGGCTGAAGGGGTAGAGCTGTCCATTACGCTCAGCCTCGGTATTGCCGAAATCGACGAGAACATGAAGCAGGTGGAAGAGTGGATTTCAGCCGCCGATGCCGCCCTCTATGTATCCAAAGATGAAGGCCGAAACCGCGTGACGGTCAGCAGCCAAAACAGATAGAACAACCTTGCCCCCTACCTCACCTGCCCGAGCCAACACTCAACCTCGGATTCCGACAGAACTTCCTGCGTCACCAGTACCAGCCTGGAGGGCGCAAACTTCAGCACGTAATCCGCCTGCTCGACCAGCCCCTCGAAACATTCTTCAAACAGGTCTTCAGAATAGCCCTGAGGGCGCTGCCTGCTCAGTTCCAGGGCCAGGTTGCGGCATTCGGATTGCAAAGGGTCTGGTTTTCCGTCAATACAAGCCTGTGACGACGCGGGGAACGGATACACCAGACGCAGACCGTCGGGAATATCCTCCTGCAGCTTGCCCGCCTGATCGTGGCAGATATCAACAAACGGCATCCGGTGCTCGACATCAGGCGCACTGTTCAGATAGCCGCTGAGATACGTGCGCACACGAAACCGCTGCAGAAGATCCAGAACACTGGCTAATTCAGGTACAGGCAGGCTGGGGTACGTCATTCTCACCCGGAACCGACTACGATAGACAGACTTCAAGCATAGCAGCCAGAAGCCGTCTGGGTATCGAATCGATCAAAAAAGGTGACGACTGTGACACACTTCAAGAAAATGAGTGCGTTTGTAACTGGAAGGAAATTGGTCGGGCATGCAGGATTTGAACCTGCGACCCTCGCCACCCCATGACGATGC